>NZ_JACJSA010000012.1 GCF_014697545.1 Oscillatoria sp. FACHB-1407
CAGGGGTCAGTTGGTATGAGGCAAAGTCGGCGATCGTACGGGATGCCATTCGAGCTTATTTGGCTGCTCCTCGTTTCGTTCTTCCAACTGCGTAAGTCCTGTAGAAAAAATGTTCTTTAATTCCACCATCTCAAAAGTCTCATGCTGAAATTGGATTAATCGTTTATGAACGATCATCTAGAAAGGATTGTCCAAGCTGTTCAGCAGATTAATCAAGCTCCTGAGCTACACCGTCATCGGCTTATTTTAGTTGTCGTAGCAGCCATGCAGACATTGTCATTCCAGGAGATAGCCGATCAGCTTGGGTTTCATTACATAAACGTTAATTTTGAGCTAAGCCAACGGCTGCTAGAGGTTTCTAAACAGCAGCAGCCCATTAAAGCATTCAGATTACTTAATGATGAAATTATTGGGCAACCTGTCCAGCAGGGATTAGTCTTAGATCACTTTGAGATTCTCTTCGATCCGGGTTTGAGACTCGACCCAATGAGGTATCTGCTCGACGTTTCTCGGTACTATACGGTAGTAGCAAGATGGAATGGCTCCTACGATAAGGGGTACTTGGTTTATGCTGAACCTGGACACCCTGAGTATGTCCAATATCAACCGAAAGATGGGGTGATTATAAGTGTAGAATCAAACCCTTGAGAGCATCTAGCAGAGGCAGAAGCAAGAGGATACAGCGATGCGATATGGCGATCTAATTCAATTTGAGCCAATTGAAACCGTTGTTCAACTGCGGGATGCTGACCGTCTTCAGGAAGCAAAACGCCTTGTTTCTACCTATGTCATTTCAGACGAAATGGCTGAAAAACTGGCAGTTACGCTGTTCCCAAATCTTAGGCTTGATGGACATGACAGCAAAGGAGTTTTAATCGTTGGGAATTATGGTACAGGGAAATCTCACCTGATGTCAGTAATTTCAGCGATCGCTGAGCACAGCGACTTAGCAAAGGCTTTACCAAATTCCAGCATTGCGGAAGCTGCGACGACGATCGCAGGTAAATTTCAGGTTGTTCGAGCTGAAATTGGCACTACCAAGATGTCTCTCCGCGATATCCTGGTTTCTGTTCTGGAGGAATACTTAGATAAATTAGGCATTCCACATAATTTCCCTTCAATTGAAGAGGTTGTTAATACTAAACCTGCTTTCGAGGAAATGATGGGTAAGTTTAACAACCATCCGGAGTATCGGGATAAGGGACTGCTTCTCGTAGTGGATGAGTTGCTAGATTACCTGGGTAGCCGAACGGATCAGGAACTCAACCTTGATCTTTCTTTTTTAAGAGAAATTGGGGAAGTCTGTAAATATCTTCCTTTCCGCTTTATTGCTGGACTTCAAGAACGATTATTTGATAACGATCGCTTCTCCTTTGTCGCAGGAGCGATCCGACGGGTGAAAGACCGATTTGATCAGGTTCTGATTGCCACTAGAGACATTAAGTTTGTTGTGGCTGAACGGCTTTTGAAGAAGAACGCTGAACAAAAAGTCAAGATAAGAGAACATTTAGCTCGTTTCGCTAAATTTTATGGAAACATGAACGAGCAAATGGAGGAGTATGTTGATCTCTTCCCAATTCATCCAGAATATATCAACGTTTTCAACCGGATTGCCTTCATTGAAAAGCGGGAGGTTTTAAGAACCCTATCTCTGGCAATGCGGCGTAAGTTGGATGACGTTATTCATGAAGACGAGCCAGGATTAATCAGCTATGACCAATACTGGACAGTCATCAAGGAAAACGCCGCTTTCAAAACGATTCCAGAAATCCGTGAGGTTGTTGAGTGCAGTGCAAAATTAGAAGGGCTGGTTGAAAGCAGCTATCCTTCAAAAGCATCAAAACAGTTTGCTAAGAAGATAATTTACGGTTTGAGCCTGTATCGTCTAGCTGTGGGGGATATTGAAGCCCCTGTAGGGTTAACAGCAGAGGCGCTGAGAGATGGGCTTTGCCTCTACGAGCCTGGAGTGGAGGATATGAGCGACGAGCCAGCGGATGACTTGCGAGGTGAAGTTGAAACGGCTCTGCGTTTGATCAGTACTACCGTCAATGGGCAGTTTATCTCGGCAACAGATCGAGACAGCAGGGGAGTTCCAAGCGGGCAGTTCTATCTAGATATCAAGAAAACGACTGATTATGATGCTCAAATCAACAAACGAGCTGAAAGCTTAGATGGAAGTAAACTTGACCAAGCCTACTTCAGAGCATTAGCCCAAATTCTTTACCTCTCTGATCGGTACTATCCTGGGACTCACCTTGCTTGGGAATACGAGCTAGAGTGGCGCAGCCATCATGCATCTCGAATTGGCTATATGTTCTTCGGAACCCCAAGCCAGCGTTCCACTGCTCAACCCCCCAGAGATTTTTATATCTTTTTTCTTCAGCCTTTTAGTGAACTGCCTAAGTTGTCAAAGCCTGAGGCGAGTGATGTCTTCTTTGAGTTAGGTCGTCGGGATGAAACGTTTGATACCGCATTGAACTGGTATGCAGCCGCATTGGATCTGGAAGCTACGAGTTCTGGTAAGGCAAAGGAGACCTATGCATCTAAAGCTGCTGGTTATTTGAGAAACCTGGTGAGGTGGCTGGAAACTAATATTACAACTGCTTTTAAGGTTACTTATCGAGGGCAGACAAAACCACTACCAGAATGGATTAAGGGCAAGCTGACCACGGGAGGAACACGCGCAGGCGTAAGAGATATCGTCAATACAGCCGCTTCCGTGTGTCTCGAAGACCATTTTCGGCAGCTAGCTCCGGATTACCCTGGCTTTTCTGTGCTGATTACAAATGAGAACAGACCCCAAGCTGCTCAAGATGCTCTCCGGTGGATGCGTGGGGCAACTCAAACTAAGCAAGCAACTGCTGTACTAGATGCCCTAGAGCTTTTAGACGGCGATCGCCTAACTCCCTCTCGATCAAAATATACGAACTATATCCTAGAACTATTGCGAAATAAGGGGCAAGGGCAGGTTCTGAATCGATCGGAGTTGATTCAGGATGAATTTGGCATTGAGTTCATGATTCGGTATCGTTTAGAACCTGAATGGATCGTTGTACTACTGGCAGTGTTGGTTTACAACGGAGACGTGGTTCTGTCAGTACCAGGTAAAAAATATGATGCGGGTAATCTGGATAGTTTAATTACGGCTCCTATCAGTGAGCTAGTCAATTTTAAGCATATTGAGCAGCCCAAGGATTGGAATGTACCTGTTCTAAAAGCAGTGTTTGAATTGGTCGGGCTAGAGCCAGGAAAAGCTGTTTTGGTGACTCAAACAGGGACAGAAGCGGAAGCGATCGTTGCTCAGCAGTTTCAACCTCGCCTCTCTGAGCTAGTAGCTCGGATTGTGAATGCCAGACAGCACTTGCCTAACTTAGCAATTTGGGGACAGGCACTGATACCAGACGAGCGTTTAAGAACGGCATATCAGACAACACTTAACGAGACAAAAGCTTTTCTCGAATCGCTTCAAGCATATAATACACCTGCAAAATTAAAGAATCTGAGACTTGATCCATCAGAGTTAGATCGTCAACAAAGGGGGGTAGATACTCTGCGACAGGTTGAGTATCTACTGGAACTGCTGACCAATCTGAGGGAGCCGACGAACTACCTGTCTCAGGCAAGCATGGCATTGCCTGAAAGCCATCCTTGGGTCGTTGATGTGCGTCAGTTTCGCAATCAATTGGTGATGGAATTGCAAGACCCGGAGCACCGAGAAGCTTCAGCTTTCCAACAGAGTACTCGGCAAAAGATTACCGAACTGAAGCGGGAGTATATTCGGACTTATGCCACTTTACACAGCCGTGGACGATTGGGTGTAGCTGAAGCCCGTCAGCGTGCTCGTTTAGTGCAGGACGAGCGGTGGAAAATGCTCTATCGCTTGAAAGAGATTGATGTCATGCCTGTTCAGCAATTGCATGATTATCAACAGCGGTTGAATCGGCTCCAAGAGTGTTCGCAACTGACTGAACAGGACTTGCAAAGCACACCCACTTGCCCTCATTGCCAATTTCGTCCAGCCAGTGAAGACGTTCAGGCACCCGTTAGTTTACGGTTGGAGCAGATGGAAGCGGAATTGGATCAATTGGTTGCTAGCTGGACAAAATCCTTGCTCGATAACCTCAACTCAACCGTAGCTCAAGAAAGTATTCGGCTTCTCCCAGAAGATCAGCAGCACGCTGTTACAGCCTTCGTCGAGTCGGGTGAATTGCCTGATCTCACTCCAGATTTTATCCACGCGCTGCAAGAAGCTCTCTCTGGGCTGGAGAAGGTAGTGGTTCAACTGGAAGAGATGCGCTCGGCGTTGCTAGAGGGTGGCTCTCCAATTACTCCAGAGGAGTTAAAGAATCGTTTCAGGGACTATCTCAATGGCAAAATTCGTGGGTTAGACTCTACCAAGGTCAGGATTGTTTTGGAATAAAGGGGAACGGATGACGGAGTCAGCCAAGCAACTGTCGATTTCTGAACCAGATGAGTCAGCCAAAATTCAGGAACCCGTAGAGTGCTTAGGCAAGACCTTTGAGAACGATGAGGCGCGGCGGGCTTATTTCCTAGAGAAACTGCGGGAGAAGCTAAAAGATCCTGAATTTCGAGCGATCGAAGGGTTTCCCATCGGTGAAGACGAAGACATCTTGGCACTATCTGACCCACCCTACTACACGGCTTGCCCCAATCCCTTTTTAGAAGACTTCATTCGCTGCTACGGCAAGCCTTACGATCCTGAAACCAGCCATTATCACCGTGAACCTTTGGCGGCGGATATCAGCGAAGGCAAAACAGACAGCTTATACACTGCCCATAGCTATCACACCAAGGTGCCGCATAAAGCCATCATGCGCTATATCCTGCACTATACAGAGCCAGGAGATATTGTTTTGGATGGGTTCTCTGGCTCCGGCTTGACGGGTGTTGCGGCGCAAATGTGTGGTTCTCCTGATCAGGAGTTTAAGAGAGAAATTGAAACGGAACGTGAAGCCGCAAACCTCCCACCTGTAAAATGGGGTTCCCGTCGAGCGGTGCTAAATGATATTGGAATTGCTGCCACTTTTATTGGAGCGAATTATAACCTGCCGTTTGATGTAGAGGCATTTGAACGAGAAGCCAAACGTATTCTGAGGGAGCTAAAAGACGAAATTGGCTGGATGTATGAAACGCTTCATACAGATGGAAAAACGAAAGGGCAAATCAATTACACCGTTTGGAGTGAAGTCTTCAGTTGCCCAAACTGTAGTGAACAAATCGTTTTTCTGAAAGAAGCTCTTGATCTCATTACCAAACGAGTTCATGAGACATTTTCATGTCCCCACTGCTCTGCTAGGCTAAACAAAGATAATCTTCAAAGATTCATAGAAACGCTAATTGATCCAGCGACCCATGAACCTTGGCAACGAATTCGCTTAATACCAGTATTAGTTAACTATAGCGTTGGGAAAAACAAGTTTGAGAAGGAAGTTGATAGCTTTGATCTAGAAACCTTAAGAGAAATAGAAAGATTAGAACTTCCATCAACTGTACCAACTAATCGTTTCCCAATCGAGCGTATGTATCATGGCTCACGATTGGCACCGAAAGGCTTCACACATGTCCACCACTTGTTTTTACCTCCGGCTATTCAATCTCTTGGAGTGTTGTGGAAAAAAGCAATTACTTTTAGAGATCCGCGCTTGCGAAATATGCTTTTTTATCTGATAGAGCAAGCGCTTTGGACTATGTCAGTTTGCAATGCTTATCGTCCAACTGGCTTTTCTCAAGTTTCACAATATATGAAGGGTATTTATTATGTCCCTTCACAGCATTCAGAAGTTTCACCTTGGTATGTGTTGAATGGAAAGCTAAATCGGCTGGTCAAAGCGTTTAAGGTTTTTCAAGCAAATACAGCTCACGTAACTGCTAACGCTAGTACTACAGCCAAGCTCAATATTCCCGATAATTCAATCGACTATATCTTTACTGATCCGCCCTTCGGCGAAAATATTTTCTATGCCGACCTTAACCTTTTAGTTGAATCTTGGCATAAAGTCGCAACTAATACTAGAACTGAAGCTATTATTGACAAGCCCAAACAAAAGGATTTATCAGATTACCAACAACTAATGCAGCGTTGCTTTGAGCAATATTATCGGGTGCTAAAGCCTGGTCGCTGGATGACGATGGTGTTCCATAATTCCAAAAATGCGGTCTGGAATGCTATTCAAGAGGCAATGCTATCCGCAGGGTTTGTCGTTTCAACGGTTCGCACCCTGAATAAGCAGCAAGGCTCCTACCGACAAGTCACCAGCAGTGCCCCTAAAGAAGATTTGGTGGTGTCTGCCTATAAACCCAATGGTGGATTAGAGTCTCGCTTCAAGCTGGAAGCAGGCACCGAAGAAGGCGTTTGGGATTTTGTTCGCACTCATTTAGGGCAACTGCCTGTCATGCCGATTCTCAATGACTGTGCAGAACCCGTTTCTGAGCGCACCAGTCAGATGTTATATGACCAAATGGTCGCCTTCCACGTTCAGCGTGGAGTCATGATCCCCCTCTCTGCGGCTGAGTTCTACGCCGGAGTAGAGCAGCGATTTGAGCCGCGAAATGGGATGTACTTTTTGCCAGAACAAGCGTTGGAATACGATCGCAAACGCCATACCGTCCGCGAGTTCCTCCAGCTTGAACTACTTGTTACAGATGAAGAATCCGCTATTCAATGGGTACGCCAACAACTGACCCGGAAACCGCAAACCCTGCAAGAACTCACGCCCAAATTCATGAAAGAAGGGCAGCGTTCCTGGGCAAAGCACGAACGCTTATTTGAACTCCGAGAACTCCTGGAAGACAATTTCCCTTGCTATAAAGGCAATGAGCCAATTCCCCCCCAAATCGTTTCCTGGCTTAAAGAATCCTCCATCTACAGAGAAATTATCAACGGGCTAGAAACCGAACATCTCACTGATGCTGGGTTAGATACTCAAAATTCAGTTTTGCTAAATGCAGCGGTTGAGAGATGGTATGTGCCAAATCCTGATCGAGCTAGAGACTTAGAACTTATTCGCGATCAGAAACTCCTGCGAGAATTTGAGCAATACCGTCAATCAAACCAACGCAAACTCAAGCAATTCCGTACTGAGGCAATTCGCGCAGGTTTCAAGAAGTGCTGGCAGGAACGGACAGAAGAAGGCTATCAAACCATTGTAGACATCGCCCATAAAATCCCCGAAACCATTCTTCAGGAAGACCCAAAACTCTTCCGCTTTTATAACCAAGCTGTGACCCGACTGGGAGGAATCTAATGCTTACTAAATGGAAGCTCTTCAACTTCAAATCAGTTCAAAAAGAGACTGAACTTGCATTAGCCCCCCTCACAATCTTCGCCGGACCCAATAGTAGCGGCAAGAGCACTTGGATTCAATCCATTTTACTGATTAGCCAAACGGTAGCCAGCAAAGTTCAGTCTCCTGCTGCTGTTGTCCTCAATGGCTATCTGACAAAGCTCGGTCAATTTGATGATCTCAAGTCATACGGCAGTGGGGCAAATCAAATTCTTATTGGGTGGGAGTGTGAACCGCGTAAACCTCAATTCTCAAGTCTCTCTGAAGAGTCAGAAATTGGTTTAGCAAGAGCGGTTAGTTTAGGAGATATGCCAGAGAGGATTCTTGGTGAAATATATTTTGATGCTGATTCATCTAATTCAGATAAAGATTTAACTCAACTTCAGCCTCGCTTATTTCAATACACAATGTCCTGCAATAGCAAGGACGAAGACGCTATCAACTCGATCTCTACTTTTTCTGTAGGTCTCCTATCAAAGCCATTAGCTCAAAAAGTTCAAGATTTGAACGTTTCCCCGGCAGATATCGAGGCAGCACGAAGTGCCCTTGAATGTGAAATTAAGCTAAATGAAAATGCTCTAAAAGAGTTGAGGGAATTAAGAGAATTTTTTGATTTAGAAGTTGAGCCAGTAGGTTGTGCATTTAGCCATCATTTTCTACCGAGTAAACTAATTGTACGCTGTAACGAAGTCATAGAGGAAACGCGCCTTATTTCGTCAATTTTGTTAGAGGAAGGGATACGTGTGTCTCCGTCCTATATTATGAGGCAACGGAACAATCCTACTATTCCTCTCAGAGCAATTAAGTTATTACAGGACTGGTTCGGTGATATTTTGCCAATTTCAAATCAACCGGATATTGATCAAATTTCACTTTTTCCAGAAATAGAGCCTAGAGCTATTACTCTAAAGGATTGGATGGATGGGCTAAGAAGGTTATCTTCTCACCGTCGGGGTGAATTTAGACAAAGACTTCGTAGAGAGCTTTCACCAGAAAAATTGGATGAATTAAATCAAATATTATATGAGTCACTTTTAGAAAATAGACAAAGCCCTTATGCACTTAAATCACAGCAGTTGCCAAGGAAAATTCGTACAGCAGTTAATTATTTAGATTCTTTTTTTTCTAACTCAGTTCAATATCTAGGTCCATTACGAGACGAGCCAAAACCTTTATATCCGTTAGCTCCCACTGTTGATCCTTCTGATATTGGATTGCGCGGAGAATATACAGCCGCAGTCTTCGATCGTTACAAGGAAAAGCGAATTACTTATATCCCTACTACCTGCTTCCCAGAGCCAAAAGGTGGACAACCTCTAAAAGAAGAATACCAAACTCGAACTCTCAAGACTGCTGTACTAGATTGGTTGAGGTATCTGGAAGTTGCAGAAGATTTGCAAACAAAAGATATGGGTAAGCTTGGTCATGAGTTAAAAGTCACTCTACCTGGCTTAGGAAAAGAGCAAGATTTAATGCATGTCGGTGTTGGTGTCAGTCAAGTTTTACCAATTTTAGTAATGTGTCTTTTAGCTGACGAAGATACTACCTTAATTTTCGAGCAGCCAGAGCTTCACCTACATCCCCTGGTCCAAACTCGTCTAGCAGATTTTTTCTTGTCAATGGCACTTCTAGGTAAGCAATGTATCATTGAGACTCACAGTGAGTACTTAATTAATCGATTACGGTTTAGAGTTGCCTCTGATATCACTTCAGAGCCTAGAGATACTTTAGCCGAGCAAATCAAGATTTACTTTGCTGAAAAAGTTAAGGGAGCATCCAAATACTGTGAAGTAACAGTCAATAAGTACGGGGCGATCGTTGACTGGCCAAAAGGCTTCTTTGATCAGTCCCAACGTGAAGCAGAAGAAATTTTGAGGGCTTCGATGGCTAAGCGTAAACAAGAACGCCAGAAGAAGCAGGAGCAACTAGGGGAAAAGCCTGATGCCTGAAGCACTGAATGTCATCGTTGACCCTCATCTTATAGCTTTGCCAGATCCGTGCAATTCAGTAAAAGACTTAGAACTGTTTGTAGAAAACCTCCTTGCATGGGCTAAAGCATTAGATCAGGAAGATATCAAAATTTTGCTGGCTCAAAGTTGCTTAGAGTCACTATATGCCGATGGCTTTTATCCGTATGATGACTACAAATTACGAACACTCCTGAACACTTACACAATCGATGACGAACCCATTGCTGATGAAGATACTGTTGCCCTCGTTTTGCGGCGTTTGCTCGATCAAACACCTTTTTTAGAAGAGTTCATTGGCATTTCTGTCATCTTGTGCGATGAAGATAAAACAACCATTGCACCCGAGCATTTTCTCAACCGACTAGGAGCGAACACTGCTCAAGCTCTAAGAGAAAGCTTGATCATGTTAATGCTTTGGCATCAAAACATTAGCCTAACGTCGTCAATCCAAGGATGTGTGTTTGCCACAGGACGGGGTGAGACACTTGAACAGCAAAACACATTGTTAGTTGTTTCAGAAGTTGTAGACATAAGTTGTGACGAGAACTCACCTATCTCCTATGAACTTCCCCATGTCGTTAATGGCAGCTTCCATATTTGTGTTGGCGATGAGGATCTGCTTCAAAATATTCTGGGATATACAGTACTAGACCTTTGGAATCCCCAGGATGAGCAGTTGCCCTGCTACGTTACAACGGCAGGAAAAAATCTTTTAGCAGAGTGGTTAAACTCCCTGATTGACTTGCAGGCTCAGAAAATTATTCAAGCTCGTCTCACCCAGGTTAAGCGAGGCACCTTGGGGGATCACAAATCGATTGGTGAAGGGGTGTATGAGCTGAGAATCCGCTACGGTCCTGCTTACCGAGTTTATTTCGGTTACGTGACAACAACTCAAATTCTGCTGCTTTGTGGAGGAGACAAAAGCACTCAGCCAGAAGACATTAGCAAAGCAAAACAGTATTGGAAAGCGTATAAGCAGCAATGATTAAGGTAAACTGGCGCGATCGCATTCTTGAACAATTCACTCCCCACGCTGCCCGTCTTGCCCTGGTTGCTGACCCAGATAATTTGCTGACGGAAGAAGATATAGCGCAAAAAATCCAGACTAGAGGCTTTGAAACGCTGCTCTACGAAGACTCTATCTCTTTCCGTTTTATCTATGAGTCCAGATACCGATCCCGGTGGCAAGACGGTAGTCTCAGTGACCTAATTGTGATTGTGCCATCCCAGCCTAGTGAGCTTGAATCCTTACCGTTCGATTTACTGAAAGAGAGTGATCGTAGGCTTAGCTTTAGCTTGAACGAACTTTTTCCAAACCTTAGCTATCCAGTTCTTAGCACGCTTGATCGAAACCTGCTTGACCCTCTATACGCAGCGATCCTGGAGCATCAACCCGATCACTTAAATGACATTGAAACTCAAGATTTTATCCTTTGCCACGTTTTCCGCATTGTTTCCGAATCGATTAAAGAAGACTCAGACCTACTCCATTGCTTGCTTCGATTACATTACAAAGAGCAGCGTCTACCTGATCTCTTGAGTGATCGATTAATCACGATTCTGTGCCAGAAACCACAATTTCAGAAATTTCCACTGAAGGCGATCGTGCCAAACCGTCCAGTTTTTTTACAGTTTCTTCAAGAAAACTGGAATAGCTTTGCCCAACAGCAAATTCTCAGATCCTTGCCAGACAGTTTAGCTTCGGAACTAAGTACATCCTATGGTGAGGTTGTCGAAACTTTCCTACCTTTTGACCATAAGGACGTTTGGGCGTTCATGGACAATCTGTTCCGTGAAGGCTATTTGAAACCTGCCAATCCCATGTCGTTAGGATTTCCTGGCTTTGAGCCTAAGTCCAACGATTTGTTCAGAATTGGCTTGTATATTGATTCTCTTGCTAACCAGAAATATCGATTCAGCAAACTTCTCCAACTGATTAACGAATCAGTTCCTAACAACAATGCCCACCACAGAGAATGGTTTTCTGTTGCTTACCGTTGGGCTGAGCTGTTAGTTCTTTGGCACCAAATCAATATGAATGAGGAGCCAGAATTGATATCCGAATTCTATGACATCCAGAAAGAGTTGGATACTGCATTTCTGAATTGGGTTCAAGAGCGGTATAACACGCTCCACTACCAATCACCCACCAATCCTGCAATGCTTCACCACTTGCCTCTGTTCCTGGCGAGGCACATTTACCCACAAAACAAACAAAAAGTTGCTTTGGTCTTGATGGATGGCTTGGCTTTAGATCAATGGCTGATCATTCGTAAAGGATTAGCTGAACAAAAGCCACAATGGCGATTTCAGGAAGAAGCGGTCTTTGCCTTGATTCCCACTATCACTTCAGTTTCACGGCAAGCTGTTTTTGCAGGAAAGACTCCAATCGGTTTTGCTAACAGTATTCAAGCCAATAATAAAGAGTCTTCCTTGTGGCAGCAGTTCTGGATAGACCAAGGCTTTAAAGCCGGGCAAGTCGGCTACAAGGCGGGCTTAAGAGATGAGCAACATCTAGAAAAAGCTGAAGAACTGATATCGCACCCTGCTATGCGCATTCTAGGTTTAGTAGTTCCTAAGGTCGATCGCATTAGCCACAGCAAAGAGTCATATACCCCTAGTATGCATGAGCAAATTCGTCCTTGGGTGCAACAAGGTTTCCTGACAAGAATGTTGAACAGCCTGCTTGAAAATAACTTCCAAGTATTCCTGACTGCCGACCACGGCAATATTGAAGCAACAGGCATTGGACGACCATCCGAAGGGGCTATCGCAGAGTATCGGGGAGAACGAGTCAGAATCTACTCTGAGACAGCACTTAGAGCTAAGGTGAAAGAAAGATTTCCAACTGCTATTGCATGGGACTCACCCATCCTTCCACCTAACTATCTACCCTTATTAGCGCCCAATCGCTCAGCTTTTATTGAGGACGAAAAAATAGTAGCGCATGGGGGCATTTCTATGGAAGAATTAATAGTCCCTTTTGTCCAAATTAGGCAATAATCTTGGGATGACAAAGCAAGTTGGGTTTAGCATTCGGGTCAGAGTAGAATGGCTAGAGCAGACAGCCATGCTCTATTTAGCTGGCAAAACGCGAGATGAAATCAAACTTGTCCTAGAAGAGAGTCTTGCAGATAAGCTTGCAGGTAGTGGCCAGGCAAACCGTGGTAGCCGCCAAAAGGCAATTTCGATACTTTTAAAGACTTGGGTTGCTGTTCCCCAAAAACTCAAACCTCTTAGAGACGAAGGTTTAGAGCTGATAAAGAACTTACCCTCAAATGAGCATTTGGTACTTCATTGGGGTATGACAATGGCTGCATACCCTTTCTTTGGAACAGTTGCTGAGATAACAGGCAGACTTCTTAGGCTCCAAGGATACGTATCTACAACTCAAGTCCTTAGACGAACCTGTGAATTAATGGGAGAACGTGAAACTGTAGCACGAGCAACAAGACGAGTTATCCGGTGCTTTGTTGACTGGGGTGTTCTCGAAGATACGGAAGAAACCGGGGTGTGCCGAGCAACTTCCTCTCTCGCTTTAGCAGATACTAAGCTTGCAGCATGGCTAATTGAAGCAGCCTTAGTTGCTAGTGGATCTAACTCGAAAGCATTAAAGGCGATCGCAGACACTCCAGCCCTTTTTCCTTTTGTGGTCGGCACCCTCAATACTATCGAATTGGAAGAAAATTCTCGATTAGAGCTTTTTCGACATGGTTTAGACGAACACGTAGTCAGCCTGCGTCAAGTAGCCGTATAAGAAATTTTATAGAAACGGGTAGGAAGTTATAGGGTCCGTCATCAATTCCTCGCGAAAAGCTTGAGACACGAACATTACCGAGTTGCCTAATGAACAGGCTAGGGGCTGTAACTCTAGAGTTACAGCCCCTAACTAATGATACGCCTTGGCAAAGAAGTTTAAATTCCTCTTCTGAGAATTAGAAGTATTAATTTATAGTGAGAGTAAGAATTATCCGTTATATTTCTAATGCTTCAAGAGCCTATAGAAGAGTCTAAACGCTCACAAATAGAGTTACCCTCCTCAGATGGTCTAGCAAGCAAACCGCCCTCCGCAAAACTTGGTCCGTTTCTGCTAGATTCAGAAGTCTCATTAGAAAATTTGGAGAGCCTTACTAGCGAAGACTTGAATAAATATCAAACACTTCTTGCAATTAAACGTGAGCTAGTTTCTATAGAAGAACTTAAAAAAAATAGCCAAATTCAACGAGAAGAATATCAAAAAGATAAAGAGCTTGAGAGGGAGAGAATTAGGAAAGAGAGGGAGACTTTACAAGCACAAAGAGAAGCGAATTTAGCAGCATTACGTACGCAAAGGCTATTTAAGAGAAGTATAGGCTTAGTTTCCTTTTTAGCAGGCTTATACTTAACCATTACAAGCAATGCTTTTGGTCCAGTAGTGATGGGAGCGGGATTGGTAGCTGCTGATATCCCCATTGGTCAAGCTGCTACCGTTGTTAATTCACATGGACTAGCAGTAAGAAATAGAAATTTAGATTCAAGCAAGGATGAAGATTTAGCTGAATAAAGTGCTCAAAGAGCAATTAGTAGTAATCAAAAAACAGTAAGTAAAGGTTAAGGTCGGGTTGAGGATGTGGTGTAGAAGAAGTCAAAGATAATCATTTTATAATGCCGCTCATATTGCTTTGAAGCTTAGTCTTCATTAGAGCTAAAAGATCTTATACTGCTCACTCTTTTACCAAAAGCTGTAAATTCTCTAATTAATTCAAGGGTTAAAAATCCACTCACCCCGGCAATGAAGAAGATCACTTGTTCAGCACCTCGTGATAAATTATTGCTTGAGGATTCACTCTTTACTTCTACAAAAACAAGTGAAAAGCAAGCAAGCAAAGGTGCAATACAACCAGTAAGCAGAATTATTTTGTAAATTCTACGAAGATGGTTGTCTTGTCTTTGCATCTGAATATATTCTTGTTTCCTATTCTGTTCTTCCCTAAACTTGAGGAGTTCCGTTTTTTCTTTGCTGTTTCTAATAAGTGTTTGTAATAATAAAATTTCCCTGTCTCTGTTGGCAGAAATAGTCTGTACAAGACTATTTACCTCACGCTCTTTTCCCGGAAGAAGTTTTCGAATAAGGGATACTTCTTCTTCTCGACTGCGATATATTTCTCTACTTAAAGCACTGATTTGCTCATTCTCATCAGAATCATGCTTCTCTTGTTTCGCTGTCAACTCTTGAGATTGAAATTCCTTATTCTGCTTACCATCAGCAAATCCTATAAGGCGAGAAGGTGTATCAGAAGGTATACCTTTTGATCGTATAACGGGTAAGGGTCTCGTATTCCTAGAGAGGGGGCTTAAATTTGTACCCCTTTGTCCAATTGAATACTCAAGAGAACTCGAATTATCTTGAGTAGGCTGTTTGGAAGAATCTTCAAAGTCTACATCGTCAGACTTCTTGGATAATTGAGAATCATCAAGCTTTTTAGATGATTCAAATTTTTCTTGCTCTATTTCGTTCCCAAATTCAGCTTTAAGAAAATTTTCCCAGAATTCTCCTTGTTCCCAGAATTCTCCTTGAATAGTATTTAGACTGTTATCAAGATCATCTTTTGAAGCACCAATCTCCCCTGTTTCTGTGTTGGAGGGAGCTAAATCTTCTAATGAACTTAATGAGTTAAATGCTTTACTAATTTCAGGATCTGAATCTATAAACTTACTTAATTCAATTAATAAAGATTTTGAGGTACTATTTGAAAGTTGCACCGAACTTTTCATTTCTTTAAAGAATGAAGGAGATTTTGTTTCTATGAGACCTACTAGCTCCCAAACTTTCTTATAGATTTCGTTAGAGTAGAGTTCTACGTTAATATCAGGACGCAGAAAAGTAAGGATTAAGTTTAGCCTATCCAATTTTGATAAAGAATCTGGCATAGTTGAATTAAATATTCAGACTGTAGTAAGTTTGAACTATTAGGTATGTTTGTAGATACCAGACTAGTTAACATTTTTCCTTCGCATTTAACTAAGTATATTACTCTAAATGAGACACAGGGGGTAGAACCTTAAGTTTTACTCCAAAAATATTTTTCCTCAACTAACGGACACATCCAACGGTTGGGGAAGCAGAGATTGAGGATTAATGGGTATTCCGGGAACGAGGGACCAAAACGTCTCTTAGCCCAAGCCGAAAGCACCATGAATAAGATTGACAGACCTGTCGTACATAGCAGCTTAATGTAATCAGAATTAAGACTATAGGTTTAGAAGATTTGGACTGTAGACTTCGTTTACAAGAAATTACCTTTGAGGTTGCTAAAGTGGTTCGGCATATCCGAAACGCTATCTACTCAGAAAGTATTGAAGTAATCGAACTTGTGTTTGACTCAGACCACCCTAGCAGTGGTCATCAATTATGGGTTAAGTCCTGATTTGGCAATTATTTCAGCCCCTAGCTGTTTCCCAGAACGAGCGCGGACATGCTTGTTCCTCAAGGTTTCTAGCTTTAATTGATAACGCGTCCTAGCAATGAGCTGCTTTAAGCAGGCTGACCTTAGAACCATAGCAAAGAACGATGGCACCACCTTTTCAAGTAATTGATGTCTGAGGAGTTTATACTTTTGCTCACCTTATGGTTTCGATTTTGAACTTCTGCTCACCTTATGATTGCAAAACTTAGAAAGCTATATAATGATGTGAACTAAAAAATGAGCAACTGGAGACCCCAGTTGCTCATCTTATGGTTACAAAATTGTTCAATTTATGGTTTCAGTCTCATTCTTCTCCAGAACTAGAGCATTCAATTGAGTGATATTCGGTTCAATGCTGATAGGCCTCTCGAATCCTGTAGAGAGCGTCTGTTTGCCTAAGAAAAGTGATAGAAACTCCACTGAATTACATTTCGTAGAGTTCTCAAATTTCTCTTTTGCCACTAATTAACGTGAATTCGGGATAGGAATTTCGGCAGTTAAAACCGCCGCTATCGGAGCAAAACCAACCTGCGTCGGTTCGTCAAATCCCGCATTTTCCGGAGTCCGCCGACGCGGACTTCGCTCTAGTACAGCAAAAAGTAAGTTTTGAAAGGGGTGAAGGGGTGGAACCCCTTCTTGGGAGCGAAACCCCCAAACCCCCTACATTGCAGAACTTTGTGTTCGCAACACTAGTAGCCGCGAATTCATTCGCCGGGCTCTTAAACCGAACTGACGTTAATTAAGAACTTGAACTTCTCACCAAAGCTATATTCCGTATGAGAAGAAGCTGGGGATCTGGGATATCACCTACAAAAATAACCCCCCTTCTACAAAGAAGAGAGGCAAACAAGAGATTCCAAGCGAGAGATTAGACGACCTTCAGATTGGGATATTCGCTAATCACATCGTCCGACGTGAGCACATCGCCTTCCGCTTGAGGACTCCACAACACCTCAACGGCTAACAACTGGTCACTAGGAATCGCACCAATTTGCGATAACGCCCGACGCACATCTTCGGTGCTATTTACCGCAGGCAGTTGTAACTTGCCCTGTGTGGCAACCAGGATTGTGGCAATGATGTATTCACCTGGAGCATCCGGAGTGGCTAACTCACCACCTGCCGCAGGCAATTCGCCACTCGTAGCCGCCTGTCTCAGTTGGTTGTTGACATTAGAAACGCTTTCACTGGTGAACTTGCTGCGTTCGGTTAACGCCAACCGATTAAACATGCCCTCTGCCGCAGGCAAGCTGGTTTGCTGAGAAGCAGACCCCGCATACACCCAATACTCAGGGTGACGCAGCAATGAGAGCGTCGTTTCCTGTAACACCTGGGTTAACCCTTCAGATGAACCCGTATTTGCAGTAGATGCCAAGCGGTTCAAGTCAGCCTGGAGCGATCGCGCCCCTGCCAATAAACCCACTTGTAGCTGGGCGATCGAGACGGTTTGGGTGCCGTAGCCGCTACCATAGCTGTCACTATACCCATCCACTTCACCCGTGCGACGGAAGCTTCTGACTAAAAAGCTGGCGATCGAGATAAACAACAGAATTGAAAACAGACCTCCAAAACCGCCACCAATGCCAAACACTGGGACGATGAAGGGGAAGCCAAAGCCACCACCCGGATAGTAGCCACCTCCGGGAGGAGTGTAGGTACGGCTGGGTGGAGCATAGGTGCGGCTGGGTGCTCTAAAGTTGCCACCACCAATTCGACCACCACTGCGTCCTGCCGCCAGGGCACCGCCCGCTTGACCCAAGACAAGCGTTACTACGAGGGCAAAGACCAGGAACGGCTTCACCAGGGGCTTAATAAATGCAAACAGTTTTTTGTACATAAGGATTGAGCCTATTCAAACTAACTCAGGGCGAATTGCGATGATGCCGACTGCAATTGGTTTGGCTCGTGACCGCAAATCCGAGTGATATAAGCAGATTCGGTTAACTAAACGTTACACATTGATTCATACCTCTAATTTACCGCCTTCCGAGGAGGATAGCGGGTGGGCTTAAGGCAGATTTTAGAGAGATAACCGTACAGAATAACGTTTTCGTGAAGCGACGCGATTAGTTTCGTGAAGCGACGCGATTAATCGCGTCTCTCCACGAAATCATCCACCACCCACGATGGTGACAATCTCCAGGCGATCGCCTTCCTTCACTTCCGTTGTGTCCCAAAATTGCCGATGCAGGATCTCACCGTTATATTCCACGGCAACCAGTCGCGGGTTCATGCCCAACTGCTCTAAAAGCTGCGGCAAGGACTTACCAGAGGAGCACTGACGGGTTTCACCGTTGACCTGGATCGTGATGTCGTTCACTGAATTCAATCCACTAGACATGATGGCGATCGCGTTGAGCGCGAGTAACTTGAGACAACAAGAATTGAGTGACGAGGGTGGGATCTTCGGCGTGCATAATGGCACGTACCACAGCAACGCGATCGGCACCCGACGCTACCACATCATTTATATTGTTGGCATCAATGCCGCCAATGGCAAACCAGGGAATCGGGGAGTGAGCGACCGCATGACGAATATAGTCATGTCCTGCCGCCGCTTTTCCGGCTTTGGTGGGCGTTTCGTAGACCGGGCCCACACCGATGTAGTCGGCTCTCTCTTGAATGGCGCGATGCATCTCATCCGGGTTCGTGGTCGAGCGACCGATAATGCGGTGAGAACCCAACACCTGACGGGCAAAGGCGATCGGCACATCCTGTTGCCCCAGATGCACGCCATCAGCATCGACAGCTAGTGCCAGATCGACGCGATCGTTCATGATGAAAAGGGCATCGTAGCGGTGGCAGATCTGTTTTAATTTCTCAGCGTTTTGTAGACGAACCGTATCGTCCGTCGATTTGTCGCGATATTGCACCAGGGTTAGCCCACCCCGGAGAGCCGCTTCTACGACAGAAAAGAGATTTTCTTGCGGAGACGTGACGAGATAGAGGGGCGATCGCGCCAGTTTGTGATGGCGTTGAGAACCAATCAAGTTACTTTCCAAGGTATAGACGCGGTAGCGCATCTGCTTACAAGCCGTTCCCATTTCCGGGGAATAGAGCTTGCCGTATTCTTCTAGAACCCGCAAAGCTTCTTGCACGCGACAGAAATTGGCTTGCAACACCTGTTGCAGGTTGGCGCGTTGTTCCTCGTTGGGGTGGCTCAACTCTGTCCCTGGATCACCGGGCGTATCTCGTGCCGCCCGAATCTCAGCCTTATGCCAGTGGGCTAACTCCTGTCGCAGGTGTTTGCACTCTGCTGTAAAATCAGCATGATTTAAGCCAAACCGACACCACTCTTCAATAATTCGCAGCCCTTCACGAGCACGGTCTAAGTTTGCATCCAAAATTCGATAGACGGCGTGTTCAATTGGATTGTTATGGCTATTTAGTTCGCCCATTCGTCTTCCTCGCAATATCTCCTCACTGCACCTTAAAGGCTATCTGGCATCAGTGCCTCATTGCCGCAATTTTTCTAGCAACCCCTCTCGCAGTTGCCGATCTGCCTCAAGCTGTTGTGCTGACTGTCTTGCTTGTTCTTCAGCTTAAAGCGTAACCAATAACAGGTGCCTGTTAGCACAACAAAAAAGTCAGATCCGCGAAAGTCCCGGTTCATGCTCTGGTTTTCGCTGTAGTAGACAAACATATTGCCGCCTACAAAGAAATCGGTGCGATCGCTAAAGACTTGTTGCACAGAACGAATCAAAACGTTCATGGCAATGCGGTGACGGTTGGTTGCCAACGGTTCTCCGTCGTCAAAAATCAAGTCAGTCGGGGGTGGCGGTGGAGTCCACTCCGGAGCAATCAGGGCTTGAGGTTGTTGAGTAGCATCTATTGACACGGTTGAGTCCCCAACGTTCACTCTCTCCTAGCATATAGCACCTGACAGAAGGGCGTAGTGCGATCGCAGGTTGATCAACAGTGCCTAACCAACAGCTTAAAGCTCATCGGGATTGGGGGTTAACGTCAGCAACGTTGAGGAATTTAGAGAGCTAGATCTGAAATCAATGGCTACTTGTTGTAATCACTTGAGCCTCTGGCTCCAAAATGCAGATACAATAACCCTTCTCAACACGAGTCACAATGGTTTCATCGCCACGTTGAGTGATCTTGCCGACTAGCTCAATCAACCGTTGCACGTCAGATTCCACTCGAAAAATACTGTAATAGTGATTATCAATTGCGATCGCCTGCAAAGGTTGGTCTAAATCGGGCACACAAATATCCACCTGCTGATATTGCTGCCGCGACACCAGAATGCGACACGTTGCAGGGGCAGGTAAGGAAACGGTTGACCCCTGACGGGTGAGATCCTTGAGAGATTGAGCATCCGGTTCCCATATCCAAATGCCGTAGACCTTGCTGGCTTTTGTAATGGCGATCTGGTCACCCCGATAGCTGAGCTTGACAATGATGCCTAGCAACTTACGGCAATCTGGAACTGCCTTGAAAAAACTATAGAAGCGATCGCCAATTTGAATAGCAGCAATGGGGCGGTCCAGATCAGGCACTTGAACTCGCCCCGATGAATATTGGTCACGAGACATCAGAATCAGGCAGGGAGCCGGACCTGCACGGTGAGCCGATAGGGGCTGAACCTGCAATTGCATCACTCGGACAATTAAGAGAGTATCACTTTATATTTTCAGCTAAAACACGAAGAATCAGCAATTTTATAGAAGAGAGAAAATTACATTCGCGATTTCGGTTCTGGGTAACGATACGTGAGCCACTTACTCGTTTGTAGTTTCATGCCTACCAGCATCTCAGCAAATCTCACTCCGGCAGCGACCGCATCAATACAAGGCACTCCTAAACGCTGAGTCAATTGTCGATCTAATCCACCCATCCCCGCACAGCCCAGAATAATGGCTTCCGCGCCATCGAGTGTTAGAGCCAGATGTCCCATTTTGGCTAATCCTTCGACGATCGCCTCTGGGTCTGACTCACAATCCAACACAGGTAGATCCACACAGCGAATCGAAGCACAGCGATCGCTCAAGCCTGTCTTCTTAACGATTGCCTCAACCATATGGTGACTGCGCTGTAACGTGGTTACCACCGACCATCGAGGGGCGATCGCATTTGCCGCATACATAGAGGCTTCGGCAATCCCAACCACAGGCTTCAGCGTCACCTCTCGCACCGCATCCACCCCCGGATCACCCCAGCACGCCAATACAAAGCCGTCAAACTCTGCTTCGTCCTTTTCCACCTCCGCCAGCACATGGGGAATTGCCAGATATTCGTCGTAATAGCTCTCGATCGATTCCGGACCGTGGGCAGGGCAGGTTGCTACTATTTCGGTGCCCGGTGCAGCGTGAGTAGCGGCAATGCGCCCAATCGAACTGGTCATTGCAGCACTAGTATTCGGATTGATGACCTTTAATCGCATAACGCTTAACTCGCAAAAGAAGGCAATCCCAAATTTACAGAATCAAGGCGATCGCAGCAGTCATCAACGATTCACTACGCCGTTATCTCTCCCTATCCTTTTGCTCCTGCCACTCTTGCAAACGATGCGTTACGCCGCGCTAACAGCACATTAGGCGATCGCTTTCAATGTTATGAATAGGTCGGCTCATAGGTAACAGGTTTGCGGAGTTTGCGGGTCGTCAAGAAAAATTCAATCTTCAATTCTCCCAGTTGCAGCAAATCCCCATCTTGAAGGGTGCGGCGTTCCCGGTGAATAAGGCGACGACGATTGACAAATGTTCCATTGCTACTGCCCACATCTGCAATATACACACCATCGATGGGATGATAGCCCACTACAGCATGGCAACGCGATACAGAACTATCGGGAATAGTGATGGCACAGGTCGCATCCCTTCCAATCAACCAGGTCGAATTACTTTCTACTAAACAATTTTTCTGGTCAGAATTGAGATTGGTCACTAAAAATGTGGTTTGGGCTGTCACCACAATTTGAATATAGGATGCAGTCAATTGACAGCGTTGAGGGCAGTCTAAAATACGTTGAGCAACAGCAATGACTTCATCTCGGTTGTAGTTACAATCTGCCAATAAAGCATCTGTTAAGGTTGGGTTTCGCTCTAAAAAACTCAGAGGATTGTGACCAGAAACACTGGAAGTTGTGAAGTTGAACATAACAATGGATTCACGCTGTGCGATGACAATGGTTTACAAATCGCCAGACCTTTAAACCCTGATTTAAAAATCGATCGCTATCTGAAAAAAGATATGTCAATGAAGCGTCACTCAACTAGAAACCCTAGTTTGAAAAGCACGTTAAAACTACCCTAATATCGGGCAAATTACCCTTAAGTTGTAGGCAATGTTTCAGCAGCGACTAATGTATTGAGATGCATCGAAGCGGTCTGAACTGGCAGATTGCACACATCTGATTTAGCACCTTCAGCCGCACTGATAGAACAGTTGAGGAAGATTAAATAGGATAGCTTCATGGTTGTGCAACCCTCACATCAGACAAGTTCATCAAAACTTTATAAAACGTCTTAAAAATGTGAGTTCTTTAAAGTTTTATTGAACCGACTTGTCCGTGATGATACCAATTTTCTACGAGAACTAAATTTTTACCCCTTTATGACGCAGCTATACATCAAGTGAATGAAATGTTGATAGCAACAAACCGTAGGCCGATCTGGGAAACACAATAGCTTCTTCTCTTTTACAAGGTCAGGTGAATCGCAAAAACTAAATGCTGTTTTGAGTTATCAACCTTTGCCAGAAAAGCGAAAATCATTTTTTCAATGGTTACCCATTCAGCTTGAAATAGATCGTTGTTCACCAAAACTTCAACAGATAATCCGGGTTTATTTATTTTCTGATGAAAATAAATTTATATTCCAGACTAGAATTCTAGGAGCTGTAATACAAATTCATTCAGAACCTGTCCTCCTTTTGGGGGAAAATCTAAGATTAAATGATGACAAGCACCCGTTTACGGGTATTTTCACAACCGATCCTCGTTTCACCACGCTACGTCTATGAAGTCTTATCTGGCTGCTGCGGTGCAGATGAATAGTCTGCCTGATTTAGAAAAAAATTTGGCACAAGCTGAAGATCTAATTGATCTGGCTGTACGCCAGGGGGCAGAGTTAATTGGGTTGCCAGAAAACTTCTCGTTTTTAGGAGACGAAGTCGCCAAGATGAAACAGGCAGAGGCGATCGCCCAAGCCAGTGAAAAGTTTTTGCGGACAATGGCGCAACGTTACCAGGTGACGCTGTTGGGGGGCGGTTTCCCAGTGCCTACGGATGGGGGCAAAGTCAACAACACTGCCTTGTTAGTGGGTCCCAATGGGGAGAATCTGGCTCGCTACGAAAAAGTTCACCTGTTTGATGTCAACCTGCCCGATGGCAACACCTATCAGGAATCGCAAACTGTCCTGGCAGGCATCCAACTCCCTCCCGTGCATCCCTCTAAAGAGTTGGGGCACATCGGCTTGTCAGTTTGCTACGATGTCCGCTTCCCAGAACTCTACCGCCATCTCTCTCAAATGGGAGCGGAAGTTCTCTTTGTCCCCGCTGCATTTACGGCATATACCGGAAAAGACCACTGGCAGGTGCTGCTTCAGGCACGAGCGATCGAAAATACCTGCTATGTCGTCGCTCCAGCACAGACGGGACGACACAACTCGCTGCGACAGTCTCATGGTCATGCGGTCATTATTGACCCGTGGGGTGTGGTGCTGGCAGACGCAGGTGACAAACCCGGAGTGGCGATCGCCTCGATTGAGCCATCTCGACTAGAACAGGTGCGGCGACAAATGCCCTCCCTCAAACACCGAGTTTTTGTCTAGCTCTGGCAAATTCTTGCGAATTGGTCCTGGGCGATCGCTGCATCTTGAAAAGAACCATGTACAGTAGACAGCAATGAGTTTTGTTAAGCACATGGTTGATCCAATGGCTTGGATAAGCAACATCAGCCCAAATTGCTGGATGGTTCCCTCGTTCCGAGTTCCATCCTTGCTCGCGGCTGCCCCTGAAGCCGAAAGCGGACCACTCGTATTAGCGGCAGTCTTGCTGAGTTTGGTTGTGATCTATTTTGCGGCTAAGTTAGGAGGCGAGATTTGTGCTCGCATCAATCTGCCATCGGTGTTGGGGGAATTAATCGGAGGAGTCATCGTCGGAGTCTCAGCTCTGCATCTCATCGTCTTCCCAGAAGGCTCTGGCACCCCTGATTCAGCCATCCTCTCCTTTTTGCAGATGACCACTGGGTTAGAACCCGAATCTGCCTTTGGTGTGTTTCAAGCAGAAAGCGAAGTCATTTCCGTTCTGGCAGAATTGGGTGTCATTATTCTGTTATTCGAGATCGGTCTGGAATCTGATCTAAAAGAGTTAATTCGAGTGGGACCACAAGCCGCCGTGGTCGCTGTGGTGGGGGTAGCCGTCCCGTTTGCAGCGGGAACTGCCGGATTGATTGCCCTCTTTGGCGTGCCAACCATTCCTGCTGTGTTTGCAGGTGCGGCTCTAACTGCAACCAGCATTGGTATTACAGCTAAGGTGCTGGCTGAGTTACAACGCCTGAGCTCACGAGAGGGTCAGATCATCATTGGCGCAGCCGTATTGGATGATGTGCTCGGCATTATTGTCCTGGCTGTGGTTGCCAGTCTGGCAAAGACAGGGGAAATTGAGATTTCTCAGGTTGTCTATTTAATAGTCGGTGCCGCCGTCTTTTTGATTGGGTCGATTTTTTTGGGACGTTTCCTCAGTCCTTACTTTGTCGCCCTGGTCAACCGGATGAATACTCGTGGGCAACTGCTGTTATCGTCCCTCATCTTTACCTTTGTGCTGGCTTACATCGGGGCAGCCATCCAACTAGAGGCCATTTTGGGTGCGTTCGCAGCGGGGTTAGTGCTGGCAGAAACTGAAAAACGGCATGAACTAGAGGAACAGGTTATTCCAGTAGCAGACATCCTGGTTCCCATCTTCTTCGTGACAGTGGGAGCCCGAACCGATGTGAGTGTCCTGAATCCCCTTGACCCTGCCAACCGAGAAGGGTTGATTATCGCGACGTTTTTGATCGTCGTGGCAATCATCGGAAAGGTGGTCACCGGGTTAGCGGTGTTTGGTCAACCGGGCATTAACCGACTGGCGATCGGCGTAGGCATGATTCCACGAGGTGAGGTCGGTCTGGTGTTTGTGGGGGTCGGCTCAGCTACGGGTGTGCTGTCACAGTCGCTGGAGGCTGCCATTATTGTCATGGTGATTTTAACCACGTTTTTGGCTCCGGCGTTGCTGCGGGTGGTATTTCAAGCTGCCCCAACTGAGGGGAGTGTGACAGATCCAGCGATCGCCGTTTTAGATGGTTCTGATAATCCTCCATTAGTCACCTCTAGCCCACAGACCTCTGCCTCCGAGGTCGAATCGATTCAGGAGTCTCAATCCGGTTAAAGCCATCAAACGAGGTGCTAAACTGGCAACGCTTCCCCATTGAAACTCCCTGATTACAAACTGCATTGCACGTATTTACGTTAAAGATTCTTGCCGTTATAGCGGTTGCAGAGAATTTAGGACATTGAAATCAAACGGGTGTGGGGTGTTACCCCAGTTTGGAACTCTTCTCCTGCACCCCGTCCTAGTTAATCTAGCTGTTGCTAAAACAAGAAGAATTGTGCAGTGAGGATTCACCTGTGTGATTCATAGCCGGTTTTTGTAGAGGTTTACAGTGAGATTTTATCGGTTCCTTCCCGGTTTGCTGGGTGCCGTCGGTGCCCTGCTTATCGCGGCTCCAGCAGACGCTGCCAGACTCCAGTTTTGGCGTTTTAATGCCAGTGAAAATCGCCTTGTTTTCACAACTGATGATGGAGTTCAGCCCAGAGCGCAATTGTTATCCAATCCGACGCGCTTGGTGATTGATCTACCGGGGACTACATTGGGGCGATCGCCCCTGAGTCAACCTGTGGGGGGTGCGATTCGAGAGGTGCGGGTGGCGCAGTTTGATGCTCAGACCACCCGAATTGTGATTGAACTCGTTCAGGGCTATACCCTCGACCCGCAACAGATTATGGTGCGGGGAGCCACACCCACTCAATGGATGGTGCAGTTGCCCGCGCCACAAGCCACTGACCCCAACGCACCGTCCATCACTCCACCTACAACCGCTTCCCCATCCCCCACGACACCGGCCATCTCTGGAGCGGCAACGCAACTCGAAGGAGCACGGGTGACTCCCGATGGGTTTTTTATTCGCACGCGCGGGGCACAGCCAGAGATTGACGTTCAACGCAGCCGCGATCGCCGCCAGATCACCTTTGACCTCGCCAACACAGCCCTCTCTCCCCAACTGCTGGAGCGAGAAATCACGGTGAACAACAACGGGGTAGAACGACTGCGAATCGAACAGGCTCAGACCTCCCCTCCCGTTGCCCGGATTACGTTGGAATTATCGGATGAAGACAGTGAATGGCAGGCTAACAGCAGCAGTTTGGGTGGCATCGTCATCATCCCCTCCGCTGGCAGTGTGGCAACTCGTCCTCCCAGCGATCGCCCCTCTCCTACTCCTGTCACACCCCCACCCCGACAACGCGCCACTGTTCAGGCGATCGAACTGGCTCCCGATGGCAATCAACTACTAATTCGAGCCAACCAGCCCATTACCTACACCACAGGCTGGGATCGGACAACACTTGCCTATCGCATTACCATTCCCTCCGCTGAGCTGGCAGAAAATATTCAGGGTCCGCAGTTGGGGCAGGGCAGCCCTCTGCTCAGTATCCGGTTGCGGCAAGAGGATGAGGATACAGTTGTCATTCTGTTGCAACCAGCCGCAGGTGTCCGCTTTGGGCAAATCAACCAACCCGGACGGCAACTCCTTGCCCTGCCGATACAACGACGTGGCGATCCCGTCCCCCCTACCATTGGACGACCAACGGTACCAACACCATCCGGACCTCTTCCCAGCGTTCGGAATGGTCGTATTGTTGTGGTGATTGATCCGGGTCATGGTGGTCCTGATCCAGGGGCAATCGGCATTGGGGGTTTGCGTGAAGTCGATATTGTCTTACCCATCAGCTTGCAGGTGGCTTCTCTACTGGAGCAACAGGGGGTGCAAGTGGTCTTGACGCGCCGCGAGGATCGTGACCTCGATCTGGCTCCCCGTGTCCAAATTGCCGAACGGGCAAATGCAGATCTGTTTGTCAGCATTCATGCTAACGCTATCAGCATGAGCCGACCCGATGTGAATGGGTTGGAAACATACTATTACTCTCCTCAGGGAGGAAGATTAGCCCAGGTAATCCACAATACACTGGTGCGTGAAACTGGGATGAACGATCGCGGGGTGCGTAGAGCACGATTTTATGTCATCCGCAATACTTCCATGCCAGCCGTCTTAATTGAAACTGGATTTGTCACGGGTGCCCAAGATGCTCGCCTTCTCAGAGATCCCAACTTCCGTAGCCAAATGGCTGTGGCGATCGCTCGCGGTATCCTGCAATATATTCAGCAAAACTTCTAAATAAAACTTTAGTTTGATGCCATTCCCCGTACCAAACTTCCCCAATCATTCACCTGAACTTACTGGACTATCCACCGACCCGCAACCCTATTTTTTTGCATCGTCTCCTGCTCTATCGCCCAATGACCCACATGCCCGCATTGCGGTTTTTGACAGTGGTGTTGGCGGTTTAACGGTGTTGCGAGAGGTCTATCGTCAGTTACCCCACGAATCGGTTTTATATGTTGCCGATACGGCTCACCTGCCCTACGGCACCCGTTCTCAATCTGAGATTATCCAGTTTACTCGTGAGATTTTGACATGGCTGCAACAGCAACACGTCAAGATGGTGCTCATGGCGTGCAACACCAGTTCCGCGCTGGCACTGGAAACGGTTCAGGCTGAGTTTGCGGTTCCAATTTTGGGAGTCATCTTGCCGGGGGCGCGAGCTGCTGTACAACAGGGAAGCCGAATTGGGGTGATTGCGACCCCGGCAACGGCCGCCAGTCATGCCTATCGTCGGGCGATCGCTGAAATCAACCCCAGTGCCCAGGTTTGGCAGATTGGCTGTCCAGAATTTGTCCCCCTAATTGAGCAAAATCGCCTGCAAGACCCCTATACCTTTAAAGTGGCGCAGGACTATCTCACGCCGCTCATCGATCAGCAAATCGATACTCTGGTATACGGGTGTACCCATTATCCCCACCTCTCCCCCGTGATCAAAACGCTCTTGCCGAGTCAGGTTACCCTGGTTGACCCTGCCGTGCATGTTGTTCACGCTGCTGCTCAAGAGCTAGATGTGCTGGGTTTGAGAAATACGCATCCGCCTCTACCCACCCGGTTCTGTGTCAGTGGGCAGATCGGGCAGTTTGTATCACTCGCGCATCAATGGTTAGGCTTTTCACCGCAAATAGAGCAGATCCAGGTGTTTGATGAGGCAGATACTCGCGTTTGTTCTGCGTCTGTAGACAGTTGACGCTTACAAATCAAGTTTCTGACTCAAATAGCCAGTAGGGGTTTGACATGTCAAACCCCTACCTAAAATTATTGAATTGGTATTAACGTCGCGTCGAGATAGCATCAGGAACGATCGCCCCTACGCTCGCGATCGCTGCACCAGCATCAGCAACACATAAATGACCAACAGATAACCCGCCGCCAAGATAGGAATAATGAATGGAATGCCGTTATAAGTCATAGCCTTACCCGTGAGGAGTGGAAATAGGAAATTACATAAGAGCAACAAAATATGTGGCGCAACATAGATCGTGCGCCAGTAGCATAGGCAGTGATGCCAAAGTGGGGACACTAACAGCCAACCCCGACTCAATCTCTCAGCAAGATTTGCCTAACTGAACCAGAGCCGACACCGAGCTAAACAAACCGAGCCTCATCAAAAGATGAAACCAGGGCGATCAAACCTCCACTCTGGAGGAAAGACTGCTCAACTCGGCAATCAGAAATCAGGAAAACAGAATCCAATTACTTGAACTCAATCCTGACCCATATCACCTGCATCGGAACAGAACAGTTACCGCAGATCTACCGTGACCAGATTTATGAAATTTTGAAATCCTTACTTATAAGACTAACACAGGATTTATGACTTATCCGTACTTTTTTGAAAAAAATTGAGTCCTTCTTTAAAACTTACAATTGCCAGTTTTTCTTAACTGGAGGGGATTCTAGCGATTGGTAGAGTTGTTCATTCGGGATATCAACCCTAAGATTTATTGACACTCAATATCGGCGTAAAAGTTGAGATGTTTCTCATTTTGAGACTCACTTAAACCGTACTTCAACTAGTAAAAATACCTACTCTGCAATAGTGGGCGATCGCGTCTTCCTTAATCGCTTCCTCAAGCGTTGTTTACAATACAAATTTCTAATGGTTCCAGCGATACTTGCGAGATTCTGTGAAACAGATAGGTTGAGCTTTCCCAGAAGTAGAGGGGTTGTCTTAGAATAAACACAAGATATGTAAAATTTCGTAAATAACTTACAAGCCTCTATCCATGACTTCAGCCACCTCCCTCTTTTCTACTGTTGAAGCCGACTTGTATCAGCTCACAGAAAATCTGAAGCAATTGGTCGGCGCGCGTCACCCAATTCTATACGCAGCAGCAGAGCACCTCTTTGGTGCAGGGGGAAAGCGGCTTAGACCAGCGATTGTGTTGCTCGTGTCTCGTGCTACGATGCCGACCCATGAGCCAACGCCAAAGCACCGTCGCCTGGCGGAGTTAACGGAAATGATTCATACAGCCAGCCTCGTACATGATGACATCATCGACGAATCGGAGTTGCGTCGAGGTGTGCCAACCGTTCACGCTAGCTTTGGTAACCGAGTGGCAGTATTGGCGGGAGATTTTTTGTTCGCGCAAGCATCCTGGTATCTGGCAAATCTCGACAATCTGGAGGTTGTGAAACTGTTGTCAGAGGTGATTAAGGACTATGCCGAAGGGGAAATTCAACAAGGCTTAAATCGGTTTGATACCAATCTCAGCATTGATGCTTATTTAGAAAAAACCTATTACAAAACGGCTTCCTTGATTGCCAATAGCTCTAAATCTGCTGGGCTGCTGAGTGGAGTGAGTGATGAACTGGCGTTAGATCTCTACAGCTACGGTCGTCATTTGGGTCTTGCCTTCCAAATTGTGGATGACATCCTTGACTTTACTGGGTCAAGCGATGCGTTGGGTAAGCCAGCAGGCTCTGACCTCAAAAGCGGCAATTTGACGGCTCCGGTACTCTACGCGCTAGAGGAGAAGCCTTATTTGGAGGTGTTAATCGATCGCGAGTTTGCTCAAGAGGGAGATCTAGACCAGGCGATCGCACTGGTGAGAGACAGTCAGGGCATCCAGCGATCGCGAGAATTAGCTGCACATCACGCCCAACTTGCGGTTGAGCACATCACTCGACTTGCTCCTTCCGACTCGCGCCAAACGCTGATTAACCTGACTGACTACGTTTTAAGCCGACTCTATTAGTAACAATTTCTCTGTTGGGGCGTTTTGCGATACGCCCCTGCAAAAAACATCTTGCTACGGTTGAGGTTACTTCTTAGAAGTGGCGAATGATCGCGTCTGCGAACTCTGAGCACTTCAGCGGTGGTTCAACGGGGGGTTCCATGAGGCGTGCCAGGTCATAAGTTACTTCCCGGTTTGAAATCGCGGCTCCAATCCCCTTCTTGATCAAGTCAGCGGCTTCCTGCCAGCCCATATACTCCAACATCATCACCCCTGAGAGGATAACCGAACCAGGGTTGATGCGGTCTAGACCAGCGTGTTTGGGGGCTGTGCCGTGTGTCGCCTCAAAGATGGCACAGGCATCACCAATATTGGCACCGGGACCCATGCCCAGACCACCAACGATCGCCGCTGCCGCATCTGACAAGTAATCACCGTTCAGGTTCATTGTCGCTAAAATCGAGTACTCATCCGGGCGCGTCTGAATTTGCTGGAAAATACTATCGGCAATGCGATCGTTCACCATAATCTTGGTTTTCCACTGCCCGTTGCCGTGGCTGTCCCAAATAGCATCCAGAACTGCTTGTACCTCATCACAGATCTTGGCTTTTTTCTCGGCAGTGAGCGCATCATAGCCAGGTTCGATCTGACGGGCATTGTCTTCTACCGATAAATCGGGATTTCGCTCCTTATTGCCCAAAATCCAGGATTCCCGCTCTGTAATGCACTCCGCCCGAAATTCGGTTGTGGCTAACTCATAGCCCCAATCGCGAAATGCCCCTTCGGTATATTTCATGATGTTGCCCTTGTGCACTAGCGTCACCATCTGTTTGTGCTTGGGCAGCCGCAGGGCGTGTTTGATGGCGCGTCGCACCAGTCGTTGAGAGCCTGTTTTGCTAATGGGTTTAACGCCGATGCCAGCATCAAGGGGAATTTTCTTTTTGCCGTGTTCTGGGGTCGCAGGAATCAACTCTTCATTGAGGATTTTGATGAGGCGATCGCCCACTTCGCTGCCCTGTTTCCATTCAATTCCCAGATAGATATCTTCAGTATTTTCTCGATAAACAATCACATCTAGCTTTTCGGGGGTTTTGTGAGGCGACGGTGTGCCGGGGTAGTACTTACAGGGGCGTACACAGGCGTAGAGGTCGTGAATCTGACGCAACGCCACGTTAAGGGAACGAATGCCGCCTCCAACAGGGGTTGTCAGGGGTCCTTTGATGGCAACTCCATATTCCTGAATTGCTGTCAGCGTGTCCTGCGGTAAATACTGATAAGTACCATAGAGATCACAGGCTTCGTCTCCGGCGTAGACCTTGAACCAGACGATGTGGCGTTGTCCGTTATAAGCTTTGGCGATCGCCGCATCAAACACCTTCTGGGCAGCGGGCCAAATGTCTACTCCTGTTCCATCTCCGCGAATAAAGGGAATGATTGGATCATTGGGAACAATAGGCTCACCATTCTCGAACGTAATACGTGATCCAACGGAGGGGGGAACAATTTTCTCGTACATATCCTTCGAACTCCTGCTTGCTAACTCTAGCTCAGTGGCATAATAGCTCTAATTTTGAAGCTCTTTTGAGCAAAGTGAGCAATCTTGTCAGTTTCGTGTGGTTACGGCAGATTTTTGTAGTGAAATCTACGATCTTTAAGATGTAGATGTAGACTGGTGATTGTTGCATTGATTTTTGTCAATAGACAACTGGCTTAACTTAAAAATGGTGCAACCTGAAATAAGCTGAGAGAAGCAGGAAACATAAGAGTATTCGCTCTCTTGGAGAAGAAAATCTCTCGAATTCTCGCCTGATCCTTTGACCTTAATGAGAATTGAGATAAAGGACACTTTAGAACAAGACTTTTTAAGATAAAGGATTTATGATTACCTTCAATTCCACGCCTGGACGGTTATGTGGGAGTTTGAATGAAGAAGATTTTAATCGTTGACGACGACATTACATTGAGAACAGCCATCATCCGCTATTTACAAAATCGCGGCTATGCCGTTCAGGATGCCAGCTCAGGAGTCGAAGGGCTGGCAATGTTTGAGCAAAATCCCCCTGATTTGGTTGTGTCCGATGTGATGATGCCAGAGATGGACGGATTTGAATTTTGTCGTCGCTTGCGGGCTACCCGCTCGGGTCAGTTGGTTCCCTTCATTTTTCTGTCTAGCCGCACTGAGGTTGACGACCGAGTCCAGGGGCACCAGATTGGAGCCGACGATTATCTGGTTAAGCCATTTGAGCCGAAAGAACTTGTGGCAAAAATTGAAGCCCAATTGGAGCGATCGCGCCGCATCCATTCTGAAATTATTCGGTTGATTCAACAATCGAACGGGATAGGGGGCGAAACCCCTACCAATTCGTCTCACCCTAGCCCTCTACCCCTGACCCCAGCCGAAGAGAAGGTGTTTTGGGAAGTGATTCAAGGCTATACCAACAAGCAAATTGGCGATCGCCTGTTTGTTAGTCCTCGCACAGTCCAGACTCACCTGAGTAACATCCTCAGCAAACTACAACTGGAAAACCGTTCCCAACTGATCCGATTTGCCTTTGAGCAGGGCTATCGTCCTCCAGTGGGGCATGGAGACGAGGAGTAAGGAACAGAACATGAGATGATTCCTGGTATCTACTCGCTTGCTGACCTGCAACAGGCAGTCGCCCATTCTCCTGACCAGTGGCGACCAATGGTACTGACAAACGGTTGCTTTGATCTGCTGCACGCAGGGCACGTGCGCTATTTGCGAGAGGCTAGGGCGTTGGGGCGATCGCTAGTAGTCGGTTTGAATAGCGATGCATCCGTCCAGAATATTAAACCCAATCCTCCAGGCAAGCCACCTCGCCCCATTGTGCCAGAGTTGCAGCGAGCGGAGGTGCTGGCAGCTCTCAAACCCGTGAATGCGGTGGTGATCTTTCCAGAGACAACGGCGATCGCCCTGATTCAAGCACTGCAACCAGAGATCTATGCCAAGGGAGGCGATTATCGGCTGGATACTCTGCCAGAAGCTCCTATTGTGCAAGCCTACGGCGGACAAATCAAACTCATTCAAGTCAAGATTCCCAGTTCCACAAGCGAAATTATCGATCGCATTCTCAATTCTGCTTATCCTTAAATTTGCCTGACTTCAGGTACAGCACTTCTGTAGAGGTTCGGCGTTACCCAACCCTTTCTGCCGAAACACTATAGCCGCAGCCACATGCGATGGGGCGGAGGCAGATCGGAAAGCTCCGCCAGAATCAGGGTTTGAGCCATTGCCGTTGCCTTAAGCTTTCTGACCAAAGCTAATAACCTGCCCGGAGACAGTTTGGATCGGTATGAGATTTTGGGAATGCTTATCCCTGAAAATGAATTGCTGGTGGGATTTAATTTATGATCCTAAGAACGATCAATTCATCCAATATGCACGATTAAGCTCGAAAACTCACACCATTCTGATCGGCAGTTCTGCACTCGGCGAATGAACTCGCGGCTACCGGAGCCAAGTCTGCCTTCGCGGATTCCTGAAAAGCAAGGGTTTGCCGAACCGACACAGGTCGATTTTGCTCCTATCGTTGCTGTTTCAACTGCCAAAATCCTGATCTCGAACTCAGGTAACGATTGACTGCTGACTACTCTCACCGTCGTTTCTTAAACACCAGTGGGTTCTGTGCTCACACGATGCCCGATTAACGCTCTCATTGTTATGACTGATTTACGCGATCGCCTCAAGCTTGAACCCCTCAAAACTCAACTATTGCTGATTCAAGAGCTAGCCGATTCAGGAGACTCTGGGCTAGATGTACTGATGGATTTTTTGCTGGATCAGCGATCAACCCCGGTCACTCCAGCACAAGGCAAAGCCTATCAGGTACTGTTTAATGCCGACCACCCGAAGACAAACGAGTTTCTGCAAACTCACTTCCCCCAAGGGTTAGTCGCCCTCACGTCAGAACGGGGAATTGACTACGCCCCCTTACAATCCCTCCTGGTGAAACAGGATTTACAAGCCGCTGATAAACTCACCCTCGAAAAAATGTGTGAGTTAGCAGGCGAGACGGCTCTACAGCGTCGCTGGCTCTATTTCACTGAGGTAGAGCGGTTTCCCATCACAGATTTACAAACCATCAACACACTCTGGTTGGTTTACTGCGATGGCAAATTTGGCTTTTCAGTACAACGGGAGTTGTGGATTGGCGTTGGCAAAAATTGGGATCAGCTCTGGGAGAAGATTGGTTGGCGCAAGGGCAACAGTTGGACTCGATATCCAAACGAGTTCACCTGGGATTTGAGTGCTCCCAGAGGTCATCTTCCCCTGTCTAATCAGTTACGAGGCGTCAGGGTGTTGGCTGCTCTGCTCAGTCACCCTGCGTGGATCACAAAGGCGATCGCCCCTGTTCAAGCGGGTCAGCCCTAATCCAACTCGCGCCGCCCCTCCAGTGCTCGCGCTAGAGTCACCTCATCGGCATACTCCAGATCACCCCCCATCGGCAACCCAAAGGCAATCCGGGTCACTTTGGTAAAGGGTTTCAGCAAATGCCCCACATACAACGTGGTTGTGTCTCCCTCCACACTGGGGCTAATCGCCATAATCACTTCCTTCACTTGGGGTTGGCTGACCCGTCGTACTAACGGCGAGATATGGAGTTGATCGGGACCAATCCCATCCATTGGCGAAATTAGCCCTCCCAAAACGTGGTACTTGCCCTGAAATTCACGGGTCTTCTCCAGGGCAATCACATCTTTAGAATCCGCCACTACACAAATCGTGCTCTCGTCGCGGTTGGAAGCACGACAAATCTCGCAAACTGGCTCCGCTGACAAATGAAAACACGTTGAGCAAAGCCCAACCTGCTGCTTTGCCTCCATTAACGCCTGAGCCAGTGCCTGCACTTCTGTTTCCGGTCGCTTGAGAATATGCAGTGCTAATCGTTGGGCACTTTTAGGACCAATGCCAGGTAATCGTTGAAATTGCTCAATTAATCGAGCCAGGGGACGTGTGTAAACCGTTGGAGTGCCTCCATCAAATGCTCAAAACTCGATCATAGCGGTTGCTGTAGTCACTGGTCAGACATTCAGCCCTAAAACACAAGAGGTGCCCTCCATTTGGAGAACACCTCTTGAAATAAACCAGGGCTAGAAATTAGCCGTTGATTTGAGGAGCGGTAAATGCAACTGGAGTTGCTTCACCCGATGCCAAATCGAGGGGGAAGTTGTGAGCGTTGCGCTCGTGCATTACTTCCATACCCAGGTTGGCGCGGTTCAACACGTCTGCCCAGGTGCTTACCACACGACCTTGAGAATCCAACACTGACTGGTTGAAGTTGAAACCATTCAGGTTGAACGCCATGGTGCTGATGCCCAAAGCAGTGAACCAGATACAAACCACAGGCCATGCACCCAAGAAGAAGTGCAAGCTGCGAGAGTTGTTAAAAGATGCATATTGGAAGATCAAACGACCGAAGTAGCCATGCGCTGCAACGATGTTGTAAGTCTCTTCCTCTTGACCAAACTTGTAACCATAGTTCTGGGATTCAGTTTCGGTTGTTTCACGAACCAAGGAAGAAGTCACCAGAGAACCGTGCATGGCGGAGAACAAAGAACCACCGAATACACCCGCTACACCCAACATGTGGAAGGGGTGCATCAGAATGTTGTGCTCAGCCTGGAACACGAACATGAAGTTGAAGGTTCCGGAGATACCCAAAGGCATCCCGTCAGAGAAAGAACCCTGACCGATGGGGTAGATCAGGAATACAGAAGTTGCAGCGGCCAGAGGAGCGGAGTAAGCAACACAGATCCAAGGGCGCATACCCAAGCGGTAGCTCAGTTCCCACTGACGACCCATGTAAGCAAAGATGCCGATGAGGAAGTGGAAGCATACCAACTGGTAAGGGCCACCGTTATAGAGCCACTCATCGAGGGATGCAGCTTCCCAAATGGGGTAGAGGTGCAAACCAATGGCGTTGGAGGAAGGAACAACAGCACCAGAAATGATGTTGTTGCCATAAAGCAAGGAGCCAGAAACAGGCTCACGGATGCCATCGATGTCTACAGGAGGTGCAGCAACGAAGGCAATGATGAAGCAAATCGTAGCGGCGAGTAAGGTAGGAATCATCAACACACCGAACCAACCAACATAAATCCGGTTGTCAGTGCTGGTGACCCAGTTACAAAACCGCTCCCATGCACTTGCGCTTTCGCGACGCTGGAGAGTAGTTGTCATAATTTAATGAGTGCTTGGATATAAATGAGCAAAATCAGCAGCTAAATAAACTGCTGTAATAACTAACGTTAAGCATTTCATTCAACGCTGTAAATCCCTCAGAAATTATTGTTACTCTTCTTAAAAAGGAACTTCAAACGATACCGTATATTCCAAGGAAAAACCTTTATTCTATGAGCTTTTCAAGCAATTTACTTAATTGAGTTTTATTTACATTGCTCAACAATTGTTTCGACTTTAAAACCCAAATTATTTGTAAATTTTTAGATACAAACAGGCTTTATCTTTACGTTACAAAATATTGCTTTACGAAGCGTTAAAAAAACTCCAACTTCCTGAAGAAGCTGGAGTTTTGTAGAGGGAGTGAGTTCAACCGGGAGGCCAACCCATTGGGCGACCACCCAGGATATGAATGTGAAGATGAAAGACGGTTTGCCCTCCTTCGGGGCCAGTGTTGATCACGGTTCGATAGCCGTTAACCAACCCAGCCTGTTCAGCGACTCGCTTAACAGTTAGTAACAAATGCCCCATCAACCGATGATCTTGAGATTCTGCGTCAGAGAGTTTAGCAATCGGCTGTTTAGGTACGACTAAGATATGAATCGGGGCTTGAGGATTGACATCCTTGAAGGCGATCGCCAACTCATCCTCGTAAACAATATCGGCTGGGATCTCCCGCTTAATGATCTTGGTAAAAATGCTGTCTTGTGTCTGGCTCATGGCACTGGTTGAATCACGCCAGCAGTATTGTATAGCGAAAGATAAAGGTCGATAGTTAGTGGTCAGGGGTCAGGGGTCAGGAGTCAGGAGTCAATGGTCAATGGTCAATGGTCAATGGTCAATGGTCAATGGTCAATGGCCAGGGGTCAGGGGTTAAGCGTCAGAAGAGTTTAGACCTCCGGTTTCTGGTGGAGCGTCCTTAAAGGGGTGTGGTTGACATCATTAGAAACCGGAGATCTGGAAGGAGCCTCATACGCGGTCAATGAGAATGCTTCTCCCGTGTGCGCTCAATCAACACAACGACGATCGCCCCGATCGCATATGCCACTACATCAAACCAATCAAAGGTCGTACCCAACGCAACTCTGGCAATGGGGTTATCTGCCAATCCCAACCGCTCCACAAATCGGAAGTATTGCGCGATCTCGATCGCCCAGGCAAAGATGAGCGTTCCGATCGCTAACCGCATGGTTGGCACTGGAAACAGCGATCGCATCCCATAGAAAATCAGCAGGATCACCAATACATCACCGACTAAAGGACGAATCAGGCGATCTTTGATGAAGAGGGCGATCGCCACCTCAAGCGCAAATAGAATCAGAAACCAGCAAAAGGCATGGGGATTGAACTTCACAAATTTAAAGTCCTTGCCATAACAGCGTGGGATTTAAGCATCATTTATAGCTACAAACACACTAATTTGTTTCCCATAGAGCAATTTCGGGCACGTTAGGGAAAGAAAAATTGGCTGAGGGTGCCTAATGCTTTCCAGAGTTTGGAGTGCGTCGCTCGTTGGAATTGACGCGATCAAAGTTGGGGTTGAGGTGGATGTCGCAGGCGGACTACCAGCGGTTGTCGTCGTGGGCTTGCCAGACACTGCCGTTCAGGAGTCCCGCGAACGAGTCAAAGCGGCACTCAAGAATGCGGGCTATGCCGTCCCGATGCGAAAGGTTGTGATTAACCTGACTCCAGCAGATCTGCGAAAAGAGGGACCCAGCTTTGATTTGCCCATCAGCATCGGCATTTTGGCAGCGACAGAACAGGTCAACTGTCAGAGTTTAGACGATTACTTGTTCTTGGGTGAAGTGTCGCTAGATGGGGCATTGCGTCCCGTAACTGGAGTCTTGGCGATCGCTGCGGCGGCTCATCGTATGGGAGTCAAAGGATTGGTCGTTCCCGCAGACAATGCCCGTGAGGCAGCAGTGGTTAAGGGGTTAGAGGTCTACGGCTTTCAGCATCTTTCCGAAGCAGCGGACTTTTTGAACTATCCAGACCACTACAAACCCTTGAAGGTAGATGGGTTACAAGAACTGGCGCGATCGCAATTTCGGGGGTTGGATCTCAAGGATGTTAAAGGTCAGGCACACGCTCGACGGGCATTGGAAATTGCTGCTGCTGGGGGGCATAACCTGATCTTTGTAGGACCTCCTGGCAGTGGTAAAACGATGCTGGCTCGACGGTTACCCTCAATCCTGCCACCGCTCAACTTTGAAGAAGCTCTGGAAGTCACCCAAATCCACTCAGTTGCCGGATTGTTAAGAGATAAGGGGTCATTAGTGGGCGATCGCCCCTTCCGCAGTCCCCACCACTCCGCATCGGGGCCATCCCTGGTGGGGGGAGGCAGTTTCCCGCGACCTGGGGAGATCTCGCTGGCACACCGGGGAATTCTCTTCCTTGACGAATTAACCGAGTTTAAGCGAGATGTGCTCGAATTCCTGCGACAACCCCTGGAAGATGGCTATGTCACCATTGCCCGGACTCGGCAATCTGTCATGTTTCCAGCCCAATTCACGCTAGTTGCCAGCACTAATCCCTGCCCCTGTGGCTACTTTGGCGACACAATTCAACCCTGCACCTGCAAGCCACGCAACCGGGAGCAATATTGGGCACGGTTATCGGGGCCTTTGATGGATCGGATCGATCTGCAAGTAGCGGTGAATCGGTTGAAGCCGGAAGAAATGACCCAACAAGCCACCGGGGAAGCCTCCAGTTCTGTGAGGGAACGAGTTCAGCAAGCTCGCGATCGCGCCCGTGCCCGATTTCAGCAAGAGACGCTGCGGTGTAACGCGGAGATGCAGAGCCGTCACCTGCGGCGGTGGTGCCAACTGAGTGATGCCACTCGTACCCTTCTAGAATCGGCGATTCGCAAGTTAGGACTGTCTGCCAGAGCCACCGATCGCATCCTCAAAGTTGCCCGCACGATCGCAGACTTAGCCGGAGAGGAACATCTACAAACTCACCATGTGGCAGAGGCAATTCAGTATCGCACGATCGATCGAATGCAATAGGAGTGGGGAGTGGGGAATGGGAAATGGGGTGTGGGGTGTAGGGTGTGGGGTGTGGGGTGTAGGGTGTGGGGAGTGGGGTGTAGGGAGTGAAGAATGGGGAGTGGGGAGTGGGGAGAGTTTTCAGTTACTCCTCTCAAAGCTGATTTATAGATGGTTGTTTTGATCCCTCTCAATCTCCCTTCAAAAGGCCTAGTGCAGCATCAAACCTTATTTTTAGGATTGTCAGTGTGAGCGTCTCGCTCACGGCGCGAGCAAGATGCTACCCTAACTTTTAATTGTGACGCGGCACTAGGGTCTTGTCCCAATCAGACGCTCCCGTACCTGAAACCGATGCGAAGCGCGCTTTTGGGTAAACTGAAACACCGCCTGCTAGAAGGTTTGGGGATTTTCCCCCAATGCCTGGTTTTCAAACTTGAATGACAAGGTAAGCAAGTAGAACTCACTTAACGAACAACCTTGGTTTTTAGAGGTATTCAGTGGCAGTAGATGATGTGTGTCCTCTTCAGCCCTCGTCTGATTGATTCCTGATAGGCGATCGCTAGAATGATGAGAGTAAAACAGATGTCATCATGAATAAGCCCGTCTATTTGCCGTTTAGCAGCGGGAAGTGGCAGTTGAAACCAGGACTCAAACCGCTGCGGCTAGAGGACTGGATTCAAATTGATGAGGAATATTTGCCTTATTTGCGGCGCAAAGCAGAATTGCGAGCAGAACGCTACAACGAGGTGTTTGCTGGACTTCCGGGAACAGAGCCAGCCCAGCAAGAAGTATTGGATTTACTGGTTGACCACTTGCTTCAGCATTTTCCAGACCAGTTTGAGCGATCGCCCACTTCCATTACCAATCACTTGACCCAGGAAACCTGGCGATTTGCCGACTTTGCCACTGCACCGCTTGATCTGGCAGGGCGGTTGGTACAGGAGGATTTATGTCTGATGATGCCCAACGAGAGCGGCTACATTCTGGGAGCCGCATCACTGAGCTTTCCGTCTTACTGGCGGTTGCACGACAAACTGGGACGGGCGATCGCCCCCATTCATGATCCGGTTCCAGGTTACGCGCAGAAGCTCCAACATCCGGTGAATACTTACTTCGATCGCCTCCAACCTGAACATCCAGGCTATCGCATCAACTGGAGCATCACTGGCACTTCAGAACTTTTTTTAGGACACCATCACGTTCACCGTCTTCAGCCTGGAGATATCACTGCCGAGAATGCCGGAGATAAACTCTGGATTCGCATCGAATGGCAAACTCTACGACGAATTCCTATTACACGGGCGATTTTGTTTGGCATCCACACCTATCGCTATCCCATCGCTCTCCTTAAGCAATATCCGGATGCTGCGGCTGGATTACACTCCATGCTCGACCAAATTCCCGAAGACATGCAACGTTACAAAAGCCTAGTGCCCATTCGGGAAGCCTTACAAAAATATCTAGCCTCAATCATTTGATGCCGCTGCAAAACGTTGCCAGGCAGCATCGAGATTTGCATCCCAGGAGTTAGGGGTGATCAGCGAGGATGAGAGCGATACGGTTGGAAGCTCATTGACACTGGAATAGATCCCAACGCCCAGTCCTGCCAGCAGAGCAGCACCACGAGCAGAGGCAGCAGGGCTATCCACCGGACGCAGGGGCACTTGCAGTACATCTGCGAGCAGTTGTCGCCAGGAAGGTTCCAATGTGCCACCCCCGGCTAGACGAATTTCAGCTGGATGCAGGGGCATCACCTCCAACCCCTGGCGAATGGAGAAAGCGACTCCTTCCAGCGCAGCCCGCATCAGGTGTGCTCGCGTGTGGTGTAGCCCCAAACCAACCCAGGAGCCGCGCCGAGACGAATCCAGATGGGGAGTGCGATCGCCCGTAAGGTAGGGCAAAAACGTCAACCCTTCACATCCAGGTGGAACGGCAAATGCCTGCTCGTAGACCTCTGCCCAGGTGAATCCCAAGAGGTGGCGAACCCATTCCAGTGCCAGACCTGCATTTTGAATCGCTGCCAGCGTATACCATTGGTCAGGTAATGCGGAGCGAAACAGGTGGGTGCGATGTTGCGGATCGGGTTGGGGTTGGTCTTGTAGCGTGATCAACTGAGCACCCGACCCAACCGTGAGTTGCACAACGCCTGGGCTCGTCAATCCACTGCCAAGAGCCGCCGCCGCCGTGTCAGCGGCTCCGACGGTGACGGGAATGCCGACCGATAAGCCTAAATGGTTAGCGGCGTCTGAAGTGAGGGTTTCGGCGATCGCCCCCGACGGTCTCAACTCTGGCAACCAGTCTGATCGCAGATTAAGAGCTTTCATCACCGCCCCCGCCCAATCATCCGCCATCACGTCATACAACAGCGTCCCAGAGGCATCAGAGGGTTCTGTAGCGACTCCCCCCGTCAGCCGCAACCGCAGCCAGTCTTTGGGTTGCAGTGCCCATCGTGCCGTTGTGTAGAGTTCGGGTTCATGTTGCCGCAACCAGAGCAACGTCCCCCCTGCCATTCCCGCCGCGATCGGATTGGCTAGTGTCTGTTGCAATTCAAGGGAAAGCTCACGATACTGACTCAAAACCTCACTGGAACGGGTATCTGCCCACAGGATTGCAGAATGCAAGGGTTCTCCCACCTCATCCGTGAGCACAACCCCATGCATTTGTCCCGACAAGCCGATCGCCTGAATCGGTTCACCCCACGCCTGGACAACAGCCCGAACAGCGATCGCCACTCCATTCCACCAATCCTCTGGATTCGACTCTGCCCAACCGGGTTGCGGCGCATGAACCGAATAGGCATGACTGGACTCAGCCACCACCTGCCCCTGGATATCCAGGGCGATCGCCTTAGCGGAGCCTGTGCCTAAATCAATTCCCAGTAACATAAAGCAAGAGAGTGTTTTGAGTCAGACGGTCTGAGCCAGGAGTAGCCTGCTTGGCTTCCCTCCTTTCCTCACTTACCCTATCTCCCTTCCCTACGCAGCGTCCTTCCCTACTCAAATAGCCTACCTTGGCGATAATGGCGTGTATCAAACCATTCCAACACTTCTGCCTCTGTAGCAAACCAGAATGATCTGCCTGTTGTAGGTTCATAAACATACCACCACTCACCCGATGCATCAGAGGTGTGATAGACAGACGGCTCAGAACTTAACTCAAAAAAACCAACAAGCCTTTCCCAAGCTTTTTGGAATCCTGACACGACAAGCCCAAGCTTATCTTGAAGCGAGGATTGCGTCGTAGGAATCAGTTCTAACTTTTCGTAATTGAGCCGCTGTTCATAGGTTCTCATAGCACTTCTCCTGATCGTCAAGGTTTGCCCTACATTAGGACTAAACCCGACAATCTCTAGTGTATGAGAAGGGCTGTAAGCAGACCTCACCTGTCTGGAGTCATCCAATCAGGTGGATTCCCAGAAATTGGGTGCGATCGCCTCCCATAAACTGGGAACTCTAAAATCAGCGCATCATTTTGGACACCTCCCCGGTAGTTTCTACCGGGGTTTTCTATCTTTAAACCATTATTCTCCCAGATCACCCCACATCCTATCCTGATTCCTACGGGTTATCTTGAATACCTTGATTAGAGGGAAATCTCTCTGGGACTCACGCTAACGAAACACACAAATCTTATGGCGAATCAGGAGTACCTCGCCCTGTTAGATCGAGGAATAGATGCTTGGAATGCGTGGCGGCAGATGCAACCTGTTAAGCCAGACCTGAGCGGTATCAACCTCAATGAGGCAGACTTAAAATTAATTGATTTCACACGTACCAATCTCAGTGGTGTCAGTTTAAACCGAGCATCACTTAGAGGAGCCTATTTGCGGGATGCCGATCTCAGCAATGCGTTGTTGCTGGAAATTGATTTGCAAGACGCTGACATGAAAAGTGCGTTGTTGCTTAACGCTGATCTGACCAAAGCCAATCTCCTCCGTGCTCAGCTCTTGAACGCTAATTTAACGGGAGCCATCTTAAGGGATGCCAATTTGGAAAATGCAAACCTGAGTTGGGCTGATCTAACCAATGCTGATTTACGAGGAGCCAATCTCACAGGAGCAGACTTCAGCCGAGCCACATTACATGCCGCTAACTTCAACCTGGTAGATCTCTGCGCCACTAACTTGATTGAGGCTAACTTTAGCCAAGCTAACCTGGTTGGAGTTGACTTTAGTGGAGCCAATTTGAGCCGTGCCAATTTAAGTGGGGCTGATCTGCGGGAGGCATATTTATTTGACGTCAAACTGACTGGAGCTGATTTGACCGGATGTAATCTCAAGGGAGCCTGTCTACACGCGATCGACCTGAGAGAGGTCAATCTGGAAGGAGCAAACCTCAGCGGCACCGATTTAGAAGGCGCGATTTTACCCGTCAATACTCAAGCAGCAGGTAATCAAGACGACATCACCTTGGGATATTAAAATTCTTATCTCAAACTGCTCTGCAAAGCACACACCTCAAAAGGGTCGAGTACCTGGTTGACCCATCGATGCTCAAACCAATCTGAGATAAATGGACGCACCACAAACCGGGGAGGGTTGCCCGCTTTGACATCAATCCGCAAAAACGAGTAAGGGCGATGTTTTTGAGAACCGCTGCCTTTTCGCCCCACGTAGAGCTTGGATTTAGCGACCGATCGCTCAATAAACGTTTCTTTTGCGTCGTCCCCAGCTTCCATCAACTCAGTCAACTCAGGTCCTTCTTGGCGTTGTCGTCGCAAGCTATAACCACTGCCGCCACAGATAATCCAGTTGGTGTAAGCATCTGCGTGTCCAGTATCGACAGTCTGAAGATGCTCTAAACAATGAGCGTGCCCGTTGAGCACCAGATCCACGATCGATCGCCCCTCTGACAAAGACCCGATCGCCTTTGCCACGTCATTCAACACACGCCGCAACCGTCGCCGCACCATCAGGGTTTGGGCCTGGTGCCACTTCGTTGCCTCAGTCACGTAGGGTGGATGGTGAAAGTAAATGATCCGTCCACGCGCATCTGGATCATGCCATGACTCAATTAGCTCCTTTTCAAGCCAATTTAGCTGCTCACTGTCAACCACTGTCATCTCGTTGGATGCCAACTGTTTGAGAATATCCCTCTCAACTTCATCCAATTGCTGGAGCTTGGCTTGCAAATCGTCCATTTGTTCTACAGTATCCGGCGAATCAGGCGTCAGCTTTGCTGAAGCTTCACTCACCTCCATCTTGTCTCGTTCGATCTGTTCCAGTCGCTTCTCCAAAATGCGGCGATAGGCATCGCCTTCCTGACTGTCGGGCAACGGAGACGGAGCATTGAAAGTGTTGGAGTCGAGGGCAAAAAAATCAATGCCTCCCATCCGAAAACTGTAATAGCGATTGGGAAGACGAGTAAAGTGACCGGGTTGATAGCGCAGACAAGCCCCCGATTTTGTCTTAGCTGTGTAGTGCTCGTTGAGGTGTTGATCTAACGTACCGGGTAACCGATCTTTGAGGCAGTCTAGAAAGGCACGAGCATAAGCTCTGCCTTGATAGGAGCCGTGCCAACCGACATCTAGATCAACATGAGACTGGAGTAAACGACGGACGGGCAGCATGAGTTGGGCAGCCAACCCATAAAACGGTGACAGATCATAGTAGTCGTGATTTCCAGGGACAGGCAGGATGGGAAAAGCAAACACCATCTGGTCATAGGCGATCGCCTTTCCTGTTTCACCCCCAACCAAAAATTCGCGATAGGGTTCAATGAAATTTTTAGGATAATACTCGCTTGAGCCAACCAGATAAATCACATCTCCGGTGTGCAATACAAAGCGGCATTCGTCGCGATGCTGAAACATCTGCTCCGCAATTTGGCGTTGGGGATTGTGCCCACGGTGAGGTCCAGATCCGCTATCCCCAATCACCATAAACGAAAACTCTGGGGTATCGGGTTTACCATCGTCAAACACCAGACGAGTCTGGTCAATTCCACGATCGGCGATCGCAGGATCGCGCCAGCGCACCCGTTCTGCCATCTTGCGAATCTTGACATCAATACGTGGTTCAGAGATAAATCCCATAGTTCTTCACAGGCTTGAGTACACTGGGTTACAAGCTCAATCAAGAGCAGCTGTGCTGAGTATCTACCAAATTTCCAGAATCTGCATCTACCATTGAGTAATGACTATAGGTAGGCAGTTTGGCTCCTGTCTGAATTGCTCCATTTCCAAGTAGCAACTCAACCGCTTAGCACCAATCACCTTGGTATCAACCATGACAGTGACGCTTGTAGGAAGACTTTAATGTGATACGTGGAACTTATCAGAATCAGGCTTGATCTACCATATTAAGAGTGTTTTTCTATCTCTGTCGTCAATTTGGGTGGTCTTCATTAAACAAGAGTTAGAAATCACTAAGTACTGCTATTCATAGATAGGGTTTGGAAATACAACCAGGGGGGTGTGGGGGCTGCGCCTCCAACCAGGGGTGGAACCCCTGCACCCCAAATTCCCACCCTTATTTACGACGAGTTGTACTAAGCCTTGGATTCAATTCATAGAATGGATCTTTGTTGAATCAGAATTAGGGTCTAATGTACGAACCTGCTTTTAATTATTGTCGTTGTCATGAATGCAGACAATAAAAGCGTCATATTAGCGGAATCTTCAAGATTAATTGGACAGATTGGCAACAATCTTGTTCTTAATCTGCACATCCGAATTCGAGAAATTGAAGCACTGACTAGAACCATTGGGGCGATTGTTGAAGGACTACCTAAGTCTGAGGATTTATTTCAACGACTGCTGCCAACACTCATTAACTTCCAGGGAGATGTAGGTGTAGCAGGAGGAGGGGTGTGGCCTGAACCCTATGCCTTCTCATCGACGTGTGAAAGGCGCAGTTTTTTTTGGGGTCGCAATCAAAACGGTGACTTTGAGTATTTTGATAACTATAATCAATCGCCCCCAGGCTATCACCACGAAGTCTGGTATGTTGTCGGTCGCCACGCCAAACCGGGGCAATGTGTCTGGAGTAAGTCCTACATGGATCGGTACTCCTGTCAGCCCATGGTGACTTGCACTAGCCCTACCTTTGAGAAGGAACAATTTACAGGCGTCGTCACCATCGATTTGAATTTGGAGAGTTTACAAGCCACCGTTGAAAGTTGGCGCAACAAAACAGGGGGTTATGTTTTCATCCTCGATCAAGTCAATAAGTTCATCACTTTTCCTCAACCTGCTCTCGTTAAAAAGGTGACTGAAGGTACAGGTAACTGCCAGCCTGAAGAGTTGATGTTAATTGATGAATTTGTTCAGGAAGAGCCTCTATTTGAGCCGATCGCCACTGCGGTAAATGAGATGAATCAGGCGATCATTCAAAAAGCTAAGGAAACGCCCCATTTCCAGTCAGAAACAGCCCCAGAAATTGAACAGTCTGGTCATCACATCAACTCCTCAGAAGCTGAGTTGATTGCAGCGGTCATGGCTAATCCATTTGCGGATGGCGATCGCACAACCTATCTTTATAAAACCATTAGTGTTGAAAACGACTTTTTACTGAAGGAATTCTGTACTGTATTTTTGTTTCATGTCCCTCGTGCCTATTGGAAGATTGCGGTAGTCAAGCCTTTTTCAGAAGCGGCGATCGAAACCTATAGTGTGATCCAATCTGAAAAGCGATCGAGTTTAGGGCAGTTAGTTGCTGGGGTTGCTCATGAGATTAATAACCCCATCAATTACATCTATGGCAATATTGACTACGCCAATGCATACACCAAAGATTTGTTGGAATTAATTGAGCTTTATCAACGACATTACCCCAACGCCAATCCCGACATTCAAAAATATTTAGAGGCAAAAGACTACAAATTCCTCATTATCGATCTTCCTAAAATCCTCAGTTCAATGCGAGTTGGAGCCGATCGCATTCGGCAGATTGTGTTATCACTCCGCAACTTTGCTCAGTTGGACGAAACAGCCATCAAAGCTGTCGATTTACACGAAAACATCGATAACACTCTCCTTTTATTAGAACCGCGACTCAAAGCAAAGGGTGAGTATCCTGGTGTTCAGGTGATTCGAGAATATGATGATTTACCTCTGATAGAGTGTTACCCTTCTCCACTGAATCAGGTATTTATGAACATTCTGATTAACGCTCTCGATGCGATGGAAGAAGAATTTAAAGTTCACCAATCGTTGAGTAGAGGTACTAATTTAGAACTGTCTAAGACATTAGAAGGAGTATCAGAGGCGCAAAGTTCATGTTCAAAATCACCCTGTTTAAAGATCAAAACTGAACTCGTTAATAGCTCTCACGTTGCTATTCATATTGTTGATAATGGACCCGGTATTCCAGAACTGTTGCAAAAGCATTTATTCGATCCATTCTTCACGACCAAACCTGCGGGTAAAGGCACTGGATTAGGGCTAGCCATCTGTCATCAAATTGTCACTGAGAAACACGAAGGCAACTTACGGTGTTTTTCAGAAGTTGGGCAGGGAACAGAATTTTTGATTGAGATTCCGATTCGAGTGCGTTGACTATCGCCATGCCAAAGTTGAGAATAACTGAGAATTCAAGTTTGGCGAACAGAAATGGGTTGGCGCAACGATTTAGTGAGACAGCACACGCTTCAACGTATCAGTCATGTTTTTAAGACCATCGTGTTTGTCTTGGTGATGGGTGCGTGCCTGATCACTCTAACCGCCTGTCAAGCGAGCGATCGCCCTTCCTCTGATTCCTCAACGGTGACTCACCTGACGCTATGGCATGGTATCAATCCGCCGCCCAACCGGGATGTATTTCAAAAGTTGGTGGATCAGTTCAACCAGACCCATCCCCAGATTCAAGTAGAGTCACTGTACGTCGGGCAATCGGATCAGCAAATGCCTAAAATTTTGGCAGCGGTCGTCGGGAATGCGCCTCCCAATATGCTGTGGTATCCACCCATGATCACGGGTGAGTTAGTAGAGTTGCAGGCGATTCGACCGATTGAGGACTGGTTAACCAGCAACCCAATTCAGGATGAAATAGATCCAGTGTTATTTGAATCCATGCAGTTTGAAGACCATCTCTGGTCAGTGCCGTTTGGAGTCAACAACGTTGGCATTTTTTATCGCCCCAGTTTGTTTCAAGCCGCAGGAATTACCCAATTGCCTGCCACCTGGGAGGAGTTAAGGCAAACCGCGAAAATTCTGACCCGACGCAGCAGGGGGCAAGATCAATACGGGATGGTGTTGCCGTTGGGCAAGGGTGAATGGACGGTGTTTACCTGGCTACCCTTTATGTGGAGTGGCGGTGGTGAGTTGACCAGTCCTGAAAAGCTCGGTGCCCAGGTTGAGAATGAGGGGGCGATCGCGGCTCTGCACCTGTGGCAAGACCTGTTAACCGATGGCTCTGCCATTTTGTCTCAACCCGAACGAGGCTTTGAGTTAGATGGTTTCCTTAAAGGGCGAGTAGCCATGCAACTCACCGGACCCTGGACATTGGGACAACTGGCAGGAACGAATGTCGATTTTGGGGTGATGCCGATTCCTGCTGAGGTCAGACCAGCAACGGCAATGGGCGGCGAGAATTTATTCATTTTCAGAACGACTCCTCAAGCAGAAGAGGCATCTCTCGTTTTTGCGGAGTATGTGTTGAGTGAAGCTTTTCAGACGCAGTGGGCGATCGGCACCGGATACTTACCTGTCAATTTGCGATCGCGCCAGAGTGAGGAATATCAAGCCTTTGTCGCTCAGCAACCCGCTGTTCAGGTGTTTCTCGATCAGGCAGAACATGGGCGATCGCGTCCCATTGCCCCTGGTTATAACCGCATCTCAGAAAGTGTAGGACGGGCGATCGAGGCAACACTGCTCGGTCAAAGTACCCCCGAATCAGCCCTGCAAACTGCACAACAACGATTGGATCTAATCTTCGGGAAAGGGTAAAGCCACGATGCGATTCATCCCTTCCCTGTCTTACCCTCCTGGACAGGTTGCCTCAACTCTATCAGGAGCATGAGGAGTCGCGTGGCTTGCCTCAGCGATTAACATAACCTTGCCATCCGAGCCAACCGTCCAACCTTGCGCTTCTATAACTGGATTAGCCGTTTGTGTCACCGCTGGTTGAGCCGAGGTGTTGTCAATTGCGCCCGCCATCTCTTCAGCGATCGGGCTTTCCCAATCCACCAAAATTGTGTCGCTCAGCAGTGGATCGGTTGGACTGGGTGGCAAACCTCCGCGTCCAGTGATCAAAAATTCACCTCTGGACTGGGCAACGCTTGTGCCTCTGGTGGAGCAGTCTTGAGCAATCAGTCGAGAAGCATCGACCACTCCAGTTGGCAACTCAACGAGTCCTCGATTGGGGTCAACATCAAGAGTTGTAATTTCAATTTCCCCGTCAACCCCAGTCCGAGAACTGGCATTAAGCTCACTGCGAAACGTGTCCTGATTACTCTCGACTAATCCAAAAATTCCCTGAGTGTTGATACCAATGAACCCGCCCTCACCATCAACAGCACTGGCAATAATGTCACTGTTTTCATTGGGAACAGCAGCAACAAACCCGGCTCTAATGGTAACGTTGCCACCATTAGCGTCTGCTTGAGCACGAGCAGAAATGAGACTCCTTTGACGCAGAGTTAGAGCGTTAAGCACAAGCAACTCAACATTTCCTCCCGTGCCAATGCCAGTGGATGCTCTAAGGCTGCTTCTATTCTCTAACTGCACATCATCTGCTTCAATTCGCAAATTTCCTGCTGTTCCACGTCTAGCACCACTGACCGTAATCCTACCGCCATCGGCAACGGTTAACCTTGCAGTAAAGATATTCAGGTTGCCCGCTGCCCCAGCAAAATTTGTATCCGCTCGTAGACCTGTATTACGAACTCCTTCACCCCGAATCTCAATAAATTCGGTTGCATTCACAGTCAACGTACCTCCGATTCCGCTTCTAAAAACATTTGAGGAAATTACACCGCCCTGCCGCAGCAAAATGCGATCGGCATTGACTGTTAAATCTCCTGCCTGTCCCGTTGTAGTAGAGCTAGAGGTAATCACACTTTGCACTACACCTGTTGGGTTAGTACCTCTGACTTCCACATCATTTGCATCAATAGTCATACGCCCCCCTCTACCTCCTGTGAAGGTATTAGAGGTAATCACTCCACCCCGATCAACCAACAATCGATTGGTGTTGATGATTAAGTTTCCTGCATTACCTGCGGGTGTTGCAGTCAGGGTAGCTAAGGAACTGACCCCATTGAGTTCAAACCCTAGCCGATTATTGAGGAATAGATTATCTCCATCTCCACCCACCGGAACCCATCCGCTCACTTCAATGTAATCTGAGGCATTAATTGTTAAGTCACCACCATCTCCCGACCCTGTAAAGTTACTGCCAGTATTAATCCTTCCACCATCTCGTGCGATCAAGCGTCGAGTATTAATCGTTATTGATCCAGCATCTCCCGATCCCAGAGTGCTGGAGTTAATCACACTACGAAACGGCACTAAAATGTCTAGAAATGCTAAATCAGGCTCATATCTTTCTGCAATATTGGTTCTCCCGATAACTTCTAGCGACTCACTGGCGTTGATGGTTATAGGTTGTCCCCGCTGATCACCCAGAGTGCTGGAGTTAATGCTTGCGCCTCCTGTGAGAGTGACGTTGCGCCCTTGAACCCGAATCTCGCCGCCGCCTATGCCACTGGCGTTAACCTCTGCCAAATCGGTTAGACGGATGTCTTGAAACGACCTTGCTTGTTGATAACCTAATTGATAGCTAGAGCCTTCTGGAATCAAACTCACCTGGCTATTGGCTCCAACGCTACTTAGCTCAATTTGCCCCCCAAAGGAAGTCAAGTCGCCCCCATCCAACCAAATATCACCTCCAATCAAGGACAGGGTTTGCCCAGGAGCAACCTGTAGCCCGATTTGAGTCGGAGCACCTTGAAATCCTGGTGCGGACACTCTCGATCGATTAACAATGCTGCCCGGATTCGCCCCAAACCCCAGACCAATAGGGGCACTAATTGTTAGTAGGGGTGATGCTTGTGGTTCAGATGCGCTAAATGTGGTGCCATCTGCGAAGAGAATGCGATCGCCCGTACTGGCAAAAAAAGACCCCCCAATGTTGAGAGCGGCATTAGGGCCAAACAGAATGCCATTGGGGTTTAACAAAAACAAATTAGCCGTGCCATTGGCTCGAATCGTTCCATTAATTCTGGAAACTGACCCACCTGTGACCCGGCTAAAAATATTTTGAATATCTACCGCATTGTTGAAGTAGGCTGTCGTATCTACCGACAACGAAAACTGATCAAAGCTGTGGAAGAGATTGCTGCCTGCGGTCGTGCCATCGTCAATCTGAATTGTGTTTCCGTTTTGATTAACCCTGGAATTCGTGGGTAAGGTGCGATCGGGAATAACCTGGGCGATCGCACTCGGTGCTCCAAAGATCGACAAACCAGCAACAGACGACACAAACCAAGTAGAAACGGGGAACCAATAAATTTTTCTCTTCACAATGAATCCAGTGGGGGTTCAAAATACTCCCTCTATCTAGCCTTCATTATCTAGTATCTAGCTTGATGAGCTTCATCCCACTTCTGATACACCGCTTCAAATAGCTCCTCGATTTTTCTTCTAGTCTCAAGTGAGATGCGCTGTTTTTGAATTTGGTGGTCGAGCCACTTCTGCACCTGTGGAGCATAGTCTTGACGCACGTTGTAGTGGTTACCTGATGCAGGCGAGGACTTGGGCGATCGCGGTGGGAGCCAGGTGGTATGTAATGTAAAACCGAGATGCAACTGAGGGTGGCTAAGCCGACAGAGGGGTTGCCCTCCCAGATTATCCTTCTCGGCATCAAAGATCCAGATCTCGCTGTTGTTTTGTCGGGGTTGCTCATCAAGGGGGCAATCACAATCGCTTGGCGTAATCACGACACAAACGATATAACCTTGCCTGGAACCTGTCGAATTTGCCTTGGGAATAAATTGGGCAGATGTCCCCAAATATCCTTTTGGAAACTGATAAGAATCCATCAGTTGAATACCAATAGGTAAACCCTCTATATCTCGTTCAATATGTACTCGGCAAAGATTAGAAGGGATGCCCTCTAGAGCAATTTCAAACAGCGTTAAATGGGTTAACTCAGAGCCATCAGATGTGGGTGATAAGATAGCTGTCACCGATTCGTCATCTGGCTCACCAACAGGAACGACCCGATCTTCGTAATCTTCATACAAATTCAAAACATGTTGAGAAAGAGTATCAGTCCAACAGCCCCAACTATTCCAATAAATGTCATTGAATTGGGCTGAGTGCTGCTCATTGCGACAGGCATAAAATGCTGTAGCCCAGGTTTTATCAATATCATACTTGGTGTAAGGAATCACTTTCTGATTGTCTACATCAATGACATAACATCCCACTCGATTTACATCTGTCGGACCACAAATTGAGCCAGCTAATTGTCTCAAACTACGAGTAATTCCTAAGTCTTTGTAGATTGATAGATCGCTAATTCTCAATGTTTCTGAGGGATCAGTCGCACAAATATGAGCCGCATGAAGCACAATCTTGCCATCAGGATTCTCATAATCAACGATGTAATGAGTCATCGGATATTCAAGCTTGAAATGCTGTGCCTTGACTCGCTTTTTTCCGGGAATTAAATCCGCTCGACGAACAACGTAGAGATTCGTTTCAGGATAAGCCGCATAGTCGAACAAATACATGATTAACAGCAAAACCTGGTTTGCAATGTCATCATGCAAAAAAGGGATAACCTCACTTAAATCAAACTTAAATGCCGTGTCAGTCAAGATTACAAAATCTCTTGTCAACGCCATTTGGTGTAACGTCTGGCGAATTTTGATGGGATATCCCTTTGAGTTAACAACCTTCCATTGATCCAGGGTCTTTGTTTTCTCTGAGGCAAATGGCTTACCATCCCATCGCAACAAATAAACAGCATCCCCTTTACCAAAGATCAAATTGATGAAGAAGTGAAAGATATCATCAACTGCCAAAAAAATGTTGAGAGATACAGCGATCGCTCTCAGTCTTCGCTTTAGTGGAGATGCCTTTACACTTTCTAATAATTTCTCAAGACGAAGCTTAAGCGATCGCGACAGCCACAAAATCGTGGAGATCGATTTACTAACATTTACGGTAAAGAATTCACCATCTTGTTTCTCTCCACCTTGTGGGTCAAAACAAGGATGAGAGGTAGACATCACTTGCGAAAAAGGCAGATTGCCCGTGAGAGATGTAGTAGCATTCCACTCATCATTCCAACCAATTGGAGCAACTAATTCGAGTGTGTCAGGATCAACTTCAAAATGACGGCCTGTATCCCATGTGATTAACAATCTCTCTTGATCATCCGTTGAAAACTTAAAGGGAACAAAAGCGGTATTGAGTTGATTACGAATTCCTAAACTCACAAAAGTATCTTTAACAAATGAGAGTCGGCCATACCCAAAATTCTTAAATTTAAGGTCTTGAAACTGTTCCTCATTCTGTGTCAATTCATCCGCATAGTAACAGGGCGGTTTAACAATTCGAGTTTTGACAGTGGCTTTTCCCTCGACAAAATCAACTCGATAAACCATGCCATCTCCGTTAAATAACGGAGTCAAACCATCAGCAGCAGGTAATGCAATATGTGCATTATTCTCTGGATCAGGGCGATAGGAATCTAGCGTGCCTGCTGGGGCAGTTAAGAAGAAATGACCTTCTAAATCAGGGGGTAAAGTTGTATCTTCAATGCCACAGGTTTTCTTGATATTCAGTTGTAGATGGTCAATCTCTTCACGACTAACTGAGAGGATCGCTTTAGGAAAAAACTGAGGATCTGTCTGATTCATAGGAATGACGAGTCAAAAGATTGGGGGCAATGAAAACCTAGATCCCCGGCTTTCAAAAAACCGGGGATCTCAACGCTGTATCCGTGAAAACAATATCGCCTGAATGTTTGAGGTTCTAAGGTGCTGATGGGGTTTATTAATGAGCCTCGTTGATTGCTTGAATTATCCCCACCAACTTATTAACTATATAGGGTTAATTCCTTTGAATTATGCATAAGATAAACGCTTCAGTCCGGTATTCTAGCTTACCGTTTGTCGCGATTTAGTACCTGAAAAGCGATCGCGAATTCGGTCTAATTCTAGTTCTGTCAAGTAATCAACCGCCCAGTTTGCCCGACGCTGCATCATGTGAAATGGGTAGGTATTCGCCACACCAACCACCTGAATGCCTGCCCGTTTTGCCGCTTCAATACCTGCAAACGTATCTTCGATCGCCAGACATTCATTGGGTTGCAATAGTAAATCAGGAAACTGTTGATTTAACCGTTTAATCGCTAACAAATATCCTTCTGGCTCTGGCTTGCTCTGCGTAATTTCGTCACCTGCCACGATCGCCGCAAAGTGTTGAGACAACTGCGATCGCTCCAACACTAACTCAATCTCAGCCCGCATGGCACCGCTCACCACCGCCATCTTGATCTGGGCTGACCGCAATTGAAAGATCAAATCGGCTAACCCAGGGTAAATTGGGAGTTTCTCAATCACCTCTAGCTGTTGTTGATAGGCACGCGATTTGCGAGCGATCAACTCATCTAAATATTTGTCCGTCACTATTCGACCTCGCCGCGCCAACAGATCGGTCAAACAGGCGCGATCGCTTCGTCCTACGCAGACCTGCCAATATTCCTCCGGTTTGGGGCGCAGATTTTCTTCAATCAAAAGCTGATCGATCAACTTTTGATGTAACGGCTCATCATTAATAATGACTCCGTTGAAGTCAAACAAAACGGCTTTTAGCATACGGTAGCCTTTGGGGAGCGAGCAATGGGAAACAGAAGAATAAAAATTTAATAATTTATTAATAATTTATCGTCCATCGTTCGTGGCTAATGGTCAATGGCAGGATGTGCAACTTTTGCCCCTCATCCTAACCTTTCTGCCAGAGAGGAGCTTTTCAAAAAAGCTAAAATTCCCTCGCTTGTAGGAAAAGGCCAGGGTAAGGGCACTAACAATAACCGATCAACCGAACCAATCATTGCCGATTAACCGCTGACTACCCACTGCTCGCCACCGACCGTTGACCATTGATCACGAATCTCCTCAAGCGATCGCCCCAACCTCGGCTTCACGCCCCGCGTAATTTGGTGAATACCCCAGACCATCTCCGTTTGCACCGCTCCAAATCCGGCACTACCCATCCAGGCATCGACACTTCCAGCGGCAAAATCCTTGATATAGGGTTCTTCAAAGATCTCCATCAACCAGGGAGTATGGCGCAAGACTCCTTGATTGCCGTCTAAAATAATCACCTCGCCACCAACTGTGAGCAGACGAAAAGCTTCTTGCAAGATCTGCTTTGAAACTTCAGACGGAGTTTCATGAAACAGCAGCGATGCGGTCACCAGATCAAAGCTGGCATTGGGAAGTCCTGTACTTTCGGCATTGCCATGTCGAAACTGGATCGGCAAACTGGCATCCCGTGCTTTGTCTTCTGCAACCACAAGCATGTAGGGCGACAGATCTATGCCAATCACCTCGGCATCTGGAAAGGCATACTTCAACAGACGAGTTGTGCTCCCCGTACCGCACCCCAAATCCAAAATCCGCCGGGGTTTTCCCTGGACATGCTCAATCACGCTTTGCCGTACCCATTCCTCGTTGGGTGCTAAAACGTATTGGGTAATGGGATCATAGGAAACCGCCGCACCGATCGTGAGATACCCCCCTTCGATGCTGTGAAAGTTTTGTGAACGGTAGTAATCAGGATAAACCACGGTGGGGTCTGTGAGGCGATCGCACTCCTTCGTCCAATCCTTGCTGTGGTAGTAGCGCGTGAGCGCATCCCGATCGATTAAAAAGTTTTTGAAAATAGGTGCCAAAAACCGTTCAAAAATAGTGTCCTTCCGAATTGCCATAGAAATGCCTGAGTGAGTGCTGTTTTTACATAGACGTGTTTTGTGTGGGGTACTTTACACAGAGATGAGCTACACAAAGGTGCTTTAAAACAAGTGATGTTTTACAAAGTGTAATAAATTTTGGCGGTTAGAACATCATGCAGCTTATGCATCCGTAGTAGCTATAGAGCGAAGAGAGCGATCTTTCTTGCTCTCGGAACCTGGGGCGAGGGATCGCTTAAGACAACAGTGTTGGATCGTAAACTCAGGTTTCTGGATAACCGAAACGGATTTCCTGCACAATCAGCAACCATGGTGGATTTTCAAAACTCAACTGTCTCAACTAGAAAATACAATCGAGCACCGAGCGAGCAACATCACCAGCTATGCATACATTGGAGATTTTTGGGAAAAGCCTAAATCAGGCTTTGAGCTTAACTTACTTTCAACCCCCTCAGCCTCAACCCATGGACAAATTCCCCGACTTTTTAGAGAAATCGGGGAGTTGAGTGAATGGATATTGAATTCATTTATTCGATGTAACGCCTAAAAGTTGTAACGTTCATCGAGCCACGTCCGCACCTCCAATTCAGAATAAAAAACTGAGGTTTGATCGGTGGTGGGGTCATACACGTTCCATAGCATCTCACCCGCAGACCCTTGAGTTTGCCAAATTTGAGGTTCTGAGTTGCCTGCCATGCGGGCAACCATATTACCCAGCGCGCGGCTGAGCGAGGCAGTCAGACCGGACTTAACAAATGGCTTCTGAACTGATACATTGGAATTTATCTCTGCTCGTTCCTTCTTCAAAAAATAGGCATCGGCTCTCATATCATTAACTCCCGTTGGCTTGGTTGAAGGTAGACCTTGACTTGATTAGATGTAGACAGTGATTTCAGGCTTGCCGTCTACATTTACACTCTATTCATTTCCCAAGAGACAATCAAAAGGAAGTATGAATAGAATTCATGAACAAAATCGATAGATAGACCATCGATTTCCAGCACGGGACAATCAGATCCATTCTGAGGGGGGAGTAGATGAGAGAGGTCAACCGGGACGGCGTTAAATTGTCTCAATTGCGTGCTTTGGTAACCGTTGCAGAGCACGGCAATTTTAGCGAGGCAGCGTTGCATTTAGCGGTGTCTCAATCTGCTATTAGCCATGCGATCGCCAGTTTGGAACAAGAGTTGGGTGTCATTTTGTTGTCTCGTGGACGGCATGGGGCACGACTAACCCCTGTGGGTGAGCGCATTACGCAGCACGCGAAGGAAATGCTGCAACTGCTCGACACCATCGGCAAAGAAGCCAACCGCTCGAAGGGGTTGCAGGGTGGCGAAGTTCGGATCTCCTGTTTTCGCAGCGTCGCGACTCACGTTCTGCCAGAAATCATGGCGGAGTTTCGCAGTGCCTATCCTGCGATCGCCATCACCCTCAATGAATTTCGCGGTAATGAGGGGGGGTATGACGGCATTGAGCAATCCCTGCGCGAAGGCAAAGCTGATATTGGGTTTACCTGTCTGCCACCTGCACCTGAATTTGACAGGCTAGAGCTGATGCGTGACGAGTACTTTGTCCTTTGTCCACCCCAATGGGACATTCCCCATTCCCTCTGCTGGGAGGATCTCCGCAAGTACCCCATTATCTTGCCTCCCGATGATGACTATTGCTCCACGCTCATTCGTAACCACTTTAATAAACTGGTTCAACCCCTCAACGCTCAATACAAAATTAAAGAGGACTCGACCATCGTCAGCATGGTGACTCAAGGCTTGGGGATAACGGTTATGGCGCGATTAGCCGCAGAACCAATGCCCCCCGAAATTCAGGTGCGGCGATTGCCTGTACCTCTAGAGCGGAAAATTTGTGTCGTGACGTTGGCAGATGCGCTCCATTCTCCAGCTGTTTATGCTTTCCTGGAAACCATTAAACGTATGAACCGATCGCTTAACCAACCTAAAACAATCTCAGCCAGCGATCGCCTTAAAACGGCATAACCCCTCTTTCACCTTAACGGTCTGGTTAGGGCGTTTCACGAAACACCCCTACTGGAAATCAGGATCTTGGCGGTTGAAACTGCCGTTATTGAAACAAAACTGACCTGCGTTAGTTCGTCAAAAATTGCATTTCATTTAATCCATAACCCTAACCGTCAACGACCCCAGAACGACTGGCTTGAATAATGGGCTTAATCTCGTCGTAAAACTGTTGCCAGGTCGCTACCGCCTCAGGATTCGGCTCTGCCCCCCACTGCAACAACGCTACCCCATCGCGAAAGTCGATGAGTTGATATCGCGAGGTTTGGGTAATGCGCGTGATGCGATCGCTCAAAAACCGCAAGAACTCCCAATCGCTAAAGAAAGCAGGCTGATATTGCAGCGGATACCACAAGTCCGTGATGATGTACTTGACTCGTGCATCTCGGCGATCGTCCCCGCGAATCCGCAATTCCGGAAAACGCACCACCTCTCGTCGATTGGACAGGTGCGAGACGATGTGCCCCGTCGCTGACACACTTGCATCCGGCGGAATCTGGGCGATCAACTGCCGAATCGCCTGAGAATGCTGAAGTTGGCGAGCCGGACTCACATAAACCCACGGTTGAAACGAATCGGGAAAAATCACCGAAAACGCCCGATTGGGGTTAGAAGTCAGGGTAAACAGGAGCGCGAACCCCAGACACACAACCCAGAACCGCCGAAACCAGGGTTTGAAGTGCAATGGGTGCTTAGACCACCACAAAATTGTGCCGTAAAACAACCCAGGAACCACTGCCAGCGCGTAGCGCAACTGAAGCGACAGCGCATCTGGATCGTTTTGGATCAAGATGTTGAACAGGGGAACGCCCGCCAACAACCAGGCACTCATGGAAATGGATGGGATAAACGCCAGAGGCACCCAGTACCCCAGGAAGTAGCTCAGAGTGCGATCGGGCGGTGTTACTAACTCACGCACTGTTCGTACTGGGTCTTGCAAAATGCCTTTCAGCACATCCAGAGTCGATGGATTTTCAATACCCTGGACAAATTGACCATATTGCTCGACCATAAATCGTCGCCCAATGTCACTGGCAAACGATGGCATCACCATATTTGTGATGGTGACAACGTAGATCACACTGGCAACACACAGCCCCACCCCAATCCGAGGGAAGCGACGACTGGCAATGAGATAGATACCAATACCAAACAGGATAATTCCTGCATCCTCACGGACTGCCAGCGTTAATGCCGACAATATGACAAACAGCCACCACCACCGTCTTTCCAGGGCTAACAACAACCCAAAAATGTAGAGCGGAATCTGCGAGAAGTCATGAAAGTTAGCAACGGTAGGACCAATGACCGCATTCGCGCAGTAGTAACTGATAGTGATCAGGGCGGAGAGATGCGGGGGGTGATAATGCCGTGCCAGGGCATACAATACAAATCCTGCCAGGGTAATGAGCGTGACTTGAAGAATCGATAACCCGGCTGGAGATTGAAACAAGGCATAGAATGGCAGCCACAACATGAGCGTTGGGGTGAAATGCTGGGCAAGCCGCTGATACACCACATCGGGCACAGCCCCGTCATAAATCACGGCACTGGATTCGGTTGAGGAAAGCGAACTTTGAAAGAAGCGACCGTGAAGGCTGTTCCAGAACACCTGATTAAAGATGCCCTGGTCAAAGGAGACATCCGACGGAAAGAAATTGTAGAACCGCCACAGCACCAGCCCAGTGCAGATGACCCAAAAGAGAGCAGCCGCGATCGCCACTGACCGCAACTCCGGGTTTTTCTGCCAAATCTTCATCGATTCACTCCTCAAATCCACTCACTACCCTCTCATGTCTCTGGTGATTACTCAAGATACATGCATTGTGATGCAAGGGTGAATTAATTCAGAGACAATGGACAATGTTCTCTCGATCAAAATGAAACTGGCATGGATCAGGAGTTGATTCAGCTTCTAGTCAATGGCGTTGCAGTTGGCAGCATTCTGGCATTGTCCGCTGTGGGGCTAACCCTCACCTACGGCATTCTACGACTGGCAAACTTTGCCCATGGCGACTTTATGACGCTGGGCGCATTCCTCACCTTAATGGTGAACGGGTTCGGAATTAATATCTGGCTGTCGGTTGCAATAGGAGCCATTCTCACCATTGGAGTCGCCCTACTGACTGAAAAATTGATATGGTTGCCAATGCGCGATCGCCGAGCGTCTCCCACAACCCTCATCATTATCTCCATCGGCTTAGCCTTATTTCTCCGCAACGGCATTATTCTCATTTGGGGCGCAGACAACCAGAAATATAATTTGCCCGTTTTGAGTGCTATTGACGTATTCGGCATCAGGATCTCTCAAAGTCGGCTCATTGTTGTCCTACTGGCACTTGTGGTCATTTTGGGGCTGCACTTTTTGCTGCAAAACACCAAAATTGGCAAAGCTATGCGAGCTGTTGCCGACAACGTTGATCTGGCGCGTGTCTCAGGTATTAATGTCGAACGCATTGTCATCTGGACATGGGTTCTTGCCGCAGGATTAACTGCTGTCGGGGGTGGTATGTATGGGTTAATTACCGCTGTGCGACCCAACATGGGTTGGTTCCTCATTCTGCCCATGTTTGCATCGGTCATTTTAGGTGGCATTGGCAATCCTTACGGGGCGATCGCCGGAGCCTTTGTTATCGGTATGACTCAAGAACTCAGCACCTACCTCATGCCCTCTGAATACAAGCTGGGAGTCGCTCTCGTGTTGATGGTGCTGGTGTTGCTGATTCGTCCTCAAGGGTTGTTTAGAGGCACGATGTAAGAGAAGCAATAGGGGACAAAGCATTCAGCAGAGTGATCTGAAAAGATACAGACACACCCCACTCCACGCCTCGCCCCCATTCCTTAATATAAAATCCGTCTTATTTGAGGATGCCGAAGTAATAAGCAGCCACAACAAAGTTAACCACGAGCAACAAAAGTGCCCAGGCGGTACGGAAGGTATAAGGAGGTTTTGCCTTTGAGGTCATAGAGATTCAGTTCCTAGTTAGTGAATTGGTTATGAACTCATCACCGCCATTATTGAATAATCCGTAACACCACAAAGCATTTGTTGCAAAAACTCAATAATGTTAAGAAAAACAAAAACTAACTTCCCACTCCCTACTTCCTATCCCTCTTCCCCTGCATGATACGAACTCCGAACTAAGGGACCCGATCGCACATGGCTAAAGCCCATCTCACGAGCGATCGCCCCCAGTTGGTCAAACTCATCCGGTGTCCAATACTTCTGCACGGGCAGGTGGTCGAGGGATGGGCGCATGTATTGCCCCAATGTGATGCGATCGCAGCCTACCTGGCGTAAATCCTGCATCGTCTCGATCACCTCTGCCTCGGTTTCGCCATGCCCCAGCATTAAGCCTGACTTCGTGGGAATCGTTGCATCCAGTTCCTTAACGATTTGCAGCACTCGCAGCGATCGCTCATACTTGGCTCCCCGTCGCACAGGTCCTTGAAGCCGTCGCACTGTCTCAATATTGTGGTTATAACAGGCAGGTTGAGCCGCAACTACCGTCGCAACGCGCTGTCGCTGTGCCGTCTCTCCCTCCAGACCTCCCCAAAAATCAGGAGTTAGCACCTCAATTTGAGTCCCTGAGTTTGCCGCTCGAATCGCTTGCATTGTCTGAGCAAACCATCCCGCCCCCTGATCTGGTAAATCATCCCGTGTCACCGAGGTGAGAACAACATAGCGCAACCCCAACAAGCGTACTGATTCTGCTACTTTTTGAGGCTCCTCTGGGTCGAGGGGCATGGGCGCATGACCCTTGTCCACCTGGCAAAACCCACAAGAACGGGTGCAAATCGGTCCCATCAGCAAAAACGTTGCCGTTTGATTGGCATAGCACTCGCCTCGATTGGGACACCGCCCCTCCTCACAAATCGTGTGAATCTGGCGTTGTTTAATAATTTGCTGGACTGTCGAGATCTCGCTCGCCTTGCCAATGGGACGCCGCAACCACGCAGGCAAGATTTCGTGGGGCACCTCACGGTTGGGCGATCGCTTCACAGGTTGAGCCGCTGGCATCGGAGAGGAAATCGGTTGTTCAGTTTCAAAGGGCATAAAGTTTCAGCATTAAGGCGACTACCCAAAGGACAAAGCCAATCTCAATTGTAAAGCAACCTTTCTTGCAGGTCTGTCCCCCTCTTTGAACCTCTCCCGATAAGCCTTATGCTAAGGAGATACAGGTTATTTTGCCTGTAGAGTGTATTGGTTCTGCCTCAGATGAGACACGGATCAGGAACTCGCCCCACATCACTGGGTATTTTTTGCGCCTTTTGTTCCTTGTTATTCAAGAATCGCCACAATTACGCTTCGGCTTGTTTAGCTTTTGTGTATGAAACGCTAATATTTGGGATATCTAGGAAATAGAGTGCAGCTTGGTTTGAAAGCAAAATTGATACCGCCTGAAATGAAAGCCATTCTGTCATTGAGCAGTTACACTAGTTCATGCTGGCGTATATGGGATCTGCAACTTACGGTGAGTTCAGCGTTAGCTGGCTTGAGCGAATGTCTGTGATACCAATTCCCGCTTTCTCTATACCGAAGTCACATCCCGTCGTCAGGATGAAAAGGGGCGATGTCACCGAAGCCTGACCTTTCATTTGTTCCTTCAGTCACCACCAGAGGAGTCCGTCGTGGCAAGTCACAAGATTCTGGTCATTGATGACAGCAGAGTCATCCGTAATATGGTTCGGGACATGTTGCCGAAAGGTAATTTTGAAGTCCTGGAAGCCAAAGATGGCGTTGAGGGTCTAAACACCATTCATCAAGAACGCCCAAATTTAATCATGTTAGATTTTCTCCTGCCCCGGATGAGTGGTTGGGAGGTATTTCAGCAGATTCAAGCCCAACCGGACTTGAGAGCACCTCTGGTGCTGATGTCTGGTCGTAAGGAAGAGGTGACTGAGAAGATTCCAGAACCCTTCGAGTACTTTGAGTTTATTGAAAAGCCATTTGAACAGCGCGAGTTGGTCGATGCGATCAAGTCGGCAATGGCAAAGTTCAAAAAGTGGCCCCAACCTGCTGTTGCAGCAGCAAGCACCGCAGCCGCCGTCACAAACGATGCGGCAGGCTCAGCTGAAATTGAGGCACTCCGACAAAAGGTCGATAAGATGCAGACTGAGATTGATCTGCTGAAGAAGCAACTGGCGCAGATTTTGACCTTCGTAAAACAAAAACTCAAATAAGGTAGCCTTACAGGACAAAAATGAGTTGGGAACCAGGAAATCCAAAGGGTTGGGGTGATCCAGCACCCATTGTCCTTGCAGTCTTGTTGTTGGTCATTGCTGGAGCGGCTGTCGATAACTTTACCAATGTCATCGCAGAACGCGATCGCTGTGAGGAGTTGCTTAATAGCGCACGTTGATTAGTCGCGAGTGCAATTGGTAGCCATGGTCGATTGCTAATGGTCAATGGTTAATGGTCAATAGTCAATGGTTAATGGTCAATAGTCAATGGCTAATGGTCAGGGGTCAATGGTTAATAGTCAATAGTCAATGGCTAATGGTCAGGGGTCAATGGTCAATGGTTAATAGTCAATAGTCAACGGTCATAGCTCTGGTAAAGACGGGCTTTATTGCAGTCGATGACCAATCATTGACTATTGACTATCGACTCATCTCTACTGTGATACCAGGTTTGGCTCAAACCGGATATTGGCTTGCTTCAGCCGATTGAGTGCTTCCTGGAGGCGATCGCAATCGGCAATCAGGCTAATCCGAACGTATCCCTCACCCCCGGCACCAAAGGCGTTTCCGGGTGTAACAACGACCCCCGTCTGCTGCAAGACATTTAGCGCAAAGTCGGTGGAACTTTGTCCCGGTGGACACGGCACCCAGAGATACATCGTGGCTTTGGTTTTAGGGACTGTCCACCCTAACTCACCCAACCCTTGAATCAAGAAGTCGCGGCGGGTGCGATAGCGGGCTTGCACCTCATGTAGATAAACGTCGGGCAACTGCAACGCCGTTTCGGCAGCGGCTTGCAAGGCAGAAAAGATGCCATAGTCCAGGTTCGTCTTCAGCGTCCGTAAACCCTGGATGATATGGCGATTGCCTACAACAAATCCAACTCGCCAACCCGCCATATTGTAGGTTTTGGAGAGGGTGTGGAACTCAACCCCAATCTCTTTGGCACCCGGAATTTCTAACAAACTGGTGGGATGATAGCCATCAAACGCCAGTTCTGCGTAGCACAGGTCATGCACTAAGAGAATTTCGTGCTTGCGAGCAAAGGCAACGATATCTTCAAAAAACTCACGCGGCGCAGTCGCTCCAGTTGGATTGCTGGGGTAATTGAAATAGAGAATTTTAGCTTGTTGTGCGACCGAGTCTGGAATCGCCGCTAGATCTATGACCCAATCCTGTTCGGCTTTGAGAATCAGGGGATAGATCTTCCCTCCCGCGATCGCTGGCCCTCGAAAGTGGGCAGGATAGGCAGGACTGGGCACCAGAACGGTATCACCGGGGTTAATGTAGGCGATCGCCAAATGCGTTAAACCTTCTTTAGACCCCAATAAGGGCAGTGCTTCCCCTTCGGGATCAAGCTCAACCCCATATCGCCGCCGATACCAATCGGTAATGGCACGCCGAAAACTGGCAGTCCCTTCAAACGGTGGATAGCCATGATTAGCAGGGTTTTGCAGAGCGGCGATCGCGGCTTCGACGACAGGTTGCGGTGTAGCTCCATCGGGGTTGCCCATCCCCAGGTCGATCAGGTCTAACCCCTGTTCACGAGCACGAGCTTTTAACTCATCGAGTCGGGCAAAAACATAGGGAGGTAAAGCACTCAAGCGATCGGCTTGACTAATCCAATTTAGACTCATCCTTCCACCTCACTGCGAGACGATTGCATGGATCGCAGGTCAGCGTAATCTGAGGGAGTCTCCGTGGTGGGAGCCGTCGTAGAAACCATCGCGGCGATCAGTTGAGTGGGTGTGACCTCAAACGGCAAGCGGTGAATATCGGAGCTAGGAGAGCACGCCAGAGTCGCTGCTCGTTGCAAATCACTTAACCGCACATCGCGCAAGCCCAAATCATCCAACGTTTGAGGCAACCCAATTTCCCCATAAAACTTGAGCAGTTGTTGGCGTGCGGTGGCAGCAAGGCGATTACCCTGCACCATCTCTTCCAGACGCAACTGTACCAGAATGCCGTAGGCTACTTTTTCTCCATGCAACGTACCGTGGCTTTCGAGCAGATGGGTCAAGCCGTTGTGAACCGCGTGAGCCGCAACCGTGCGACATTGGGCTCCACCCAAGCCACCGATGACTCCTGCCATTAACACAGTGGCGTCAACCACATCTCGCCAGACCTCACTTCCGGGCGATCGCAATGCTGCCACTGACTTCTGTAACAGGATGTCGCGTAGCACTCTGGCTTGCTGCACTGCACCGATAATCAAAGTGCGCTCCGAATGACCACTGCTAACAGAGGCTTCATACCATTTCGCCAGCGCATCACCAATGCCAGCAACCAACGTGCGTTGCGGTGCGGTTTGGACTAAGTCGTAATCTAGCACGAGCAAATTGGGGCAGTGCGGTAGAGCCACGTCATAGAGAAAAGCCCCCTGATCGGAGTAAACATTGGAGAGCGCAGTCCACGCTGCACAGGTTGCTCCCGATGTGGGCACAGTGGCGATCGGCAGCCCGGCTTGATATGCCAATAATTTTGCCGCGTCCAATGCCTTGCCACCGCCGACCCCAATGATGCAATCGGCTTGATGATGAGTGATCGCGTCTTTCAGATTCGCCAGGCTTGCTTCGCTGCAATCAGCCCCATAACTGGCTTGTGCTGCCTGGAGTGATCGCGATTCCAATACAGGTTGCAAAAATGGTTTTACCAACGCTAAGGTGCGATCGCCTCCCACCACCAACGGTCGTTGACCAAGTCGGGCGATCGCTTCTGCCGCCTGAGCCAACGCCTGATGCCCTCGCATAACCTGGGCTGGAGCAATCATCAGTGAGAACACAGGAGGAGAATGGGTTGCCTCTAAGGACGGTGATGGATGGGTCATGGCGAAATCACACAATAAACATAAACACGGGTATGCAAATCATGCATTGAAGCAATGCAAAGTCAGATTAGACCTTTGCACGAAGTCTTTATAGATTACTTCAATGGTATCGATTACTTTACTACAGCTACGTCAGAATCGGGGGACACTCAATTCGCTGAGCTCTCAGGCTCTACCGTTGGTTGAGGCAACTTTGCCAAACTTTCAGGATAAAGTTTGATGTCCATATCCTCATCATCGCGCACAAACAGCGATCGCCGCACTTGCCCCAAATAAAGCGGTTCTGAAACACCTGGCTCTGGATGCAACACAGTCCGTGCTCGAATGGTTAGCTTATCTTCGCCTCGACTTAATCGCCCTGGAGAAAAGAGATCGCTAGCGGCTTGTTGTAGCGTGGCAGTGAGTTGCTCCTCGGTAATTTCGTTGGAAACGGTGATCACAACTTGCGCGGCTCCTGAGTCATAAACCGTCGAAAACCGCACAGCACCGGGAATACTGGTACGAGTAAAGGGCACGACACCAAGCGCAAACAAGCCCACCGTGAGGACTCCCATAAACCCAGTAATTCCCACTAACCGAAAGCGAAAGCCCCACTTCAACAGAAACGACAGCCCAGTGACGACTCCCATTCCGACAGTTGCGATCGCTGCCCACTGGGCGTAAGTCAAGAAATTATCCATTGTCAATTGTTCCTAGTTGTTCTAAGCCAGTAATGTTCTGCGGGTGTGAGCTACACAGCACAAACATTACATCCCTGGGTTATTCGTTGCTCACAAAGCCAGCAGGTTGAGCATTGGCAGACAATTCCAACGCGGCTTTAAGGGTATGCCAACTGAGATTGGCACACTTGATCCGCACTGGAAACTGAGCCACCCCCTGCATCACATTGAGCTTTCGCAACTCTTGAGGAAATTCGGCTTCGCCCTTCATCATCGCCTGAAAACGCTGCACCATCTCCAAAGCATCCGTAGCCGTCTTGCCTTTAAGTGCTTCTGCCATGAGATCAGCCGATGCCATGGCGATCGCACAGCCCTCACCCTCAAACTTTACGTCCTGAATGCGATCATCCACTAAGTGCAGCGTTAACTCGATCGTGTCACCACAGGAAGGATTGTGTCCCTTTTGATAGCGATCGACCGGATTAGTCGTCCCCTTGTTTCGGGGCTTTTTGTAGCGTTCTAAAATGACCTGCTGGTAGAGGTCACGTAAATTGTCCAGGGACATGGCTCAATTGGCATATAAATAGAGTTCTCTCTTGATCCTATCAGTGTCAAATCGGGATTGCGTGTTTTGGTGCTGAGTAGAGTGAATCGTTGATGGTTAGGGGTTAGGTGTTAATAGTCAATGGTTAGGGGTTAGGAGTCAGTGGTCAATCGTCAGTGGTCAATCGTCAGTAGTCAATCGTTAGGGGTTAGGGGTTGAGGGCAATCGTTTAGGGTGCTGAAATGTGAGTGCTGATTCGTCGCTGTGTCTTTCTGCCCTCTGCCTTCCACTAAATCCAGGTAGCATTGGCTATACACAACTGACCATTAACGATTGACCATTGACATTTTGACTTGACCATTGACCAATGCTGTATGACGCCTCGATCGCTAAAATGAGGGTTCAGAATGATGCGAACGTATGCTGCCACGCGAAGATTTGCTTAAAGGAATTGAACATCGAGAGACTGCTGTCCGGGCAATTGACCAGGCAGAGCAGGCAATTAAAACATGGGAGGTCGTCTACACTGACTTCTTGTCGCCGCCTGAATGGGTTGATGTGCAGCAGATGTTTGCTCGATTAACTGATGTGCAGATGCTAGCGTGGGGTGGTTACCCACAAGCGGAAAGGCAACGAGTGGCGATCGCCCGATCAGAGTTACCCCTGGATCAAAGCCAAGTGGCGATCGCGGCTCTCGACATCAGCGGCAATTTCTTATTTGATCCGGCAACTCATCGTGACTTCCTGGGCTCTCTTTTAGGAACGGGGATCGTCCGCGAAAAAGTGGGAGACATCATTGTATTGGGCGAACGGGGCGCACAGGCGATCGTGGTGCCAGAGATGGTCGAGTTCTTAGAGATGAACCTGACGCAGGTGCGATCGGTGCCCGTCAAAACTCGGCGGATTGACCTGAGCGAACTCAAGATTCGAGAACCCAAAAAGAAAGAAATGACAACCGTAGAGGCATCGCTGCGACTGGATGCGATCGCCTCAGCCGGGTTTGGCATGTCCCGCAGCAAAATGGCAGACCTGATCACGACCGGAGATGTGCGGGTCAATTGGCGTGAGGTCACTCAAGCCAGCCATCAACTCAAAGCAGGCGATCTGATTGCCATTCGCGGCAAAGGACGCTTAGAGATTGGCGAAATTGCCGTCACTAAAAAAGATCGTTATCGAGTTCAACTGACACGGTTCATGTAGGAAACGTCCATCGTGCATCGTCAATAGCTGATGGTTAAGGGGGTACGGATACAACACCATTGACCATTGACCATCACCATTGACCATTGACCATCACCATTGACCATTGACCATCACCATTGACCATTGACCATCACCATTGACCATTGACCCTCAACTGTTGACCATTAACCACTGACCATCAGCCCGTCACATCTTATGTGTTATCCTTGGAAAGTTGTCTAAAATCACACACTCAGGATTTCGGGTGTTTCTGACCTGATTTGGTACAGAAATGCACCTGAGTGGAGGATTAACCCGAAAGGAGATCAAAAATTTATGCCAGTTGTTTCGTTGGCTCAACTATTGGAGTCAGGGGTTCACTTTGGGCACCAAACCCGACGGTGGAATCCCAAGATGTCTCCCTACATTTACACCTCTCGCAATGGGGTTCACATCATTGACCTGGTGCAAACCGCTCAACTGATGGAAGAAGCTTACACCTACATGCGAACTGCTTCCGAGCAGGGTAAGAAATTTCTCTTCATTGGTACCAAGCGTCAAGCGGCGGGCATTGTTGCTCAAGAGGCCTTGCGTTGCGGTTCTTACTACGTAAACCAACGCTGGTTAGGTGGAATGCTCACGAACTGGGCAACCATTAAGACTCGCGTCGATCGCCTTAAGGAGCTTGAGCGTCGCCAGGAGACAGGTGTACTTGATCTCCTTCCTAAAAAAGAAGCGTCTGTTTTGCGTCGCGAATTGGAGAAACTGCAAAAGTATCTCGGTGGCATCAAAGCCATGCGGAAGTTACCTGATGCCGTTCTGATCGTTGATCAGCGTCGTGAATACAACGCCGTGCAAGAATGCCAAAAGCTGGGAATCCCCATTGTGTCGTTATTGGACACAAATTGCGATCCAGATACGGTAGATATTCCAATTCCTGCAAACGATGATGCTATCCGGTCGATTAAGCTTATAGTGGGTCGCTTGGCGGATGCCATTTATGAGGGTCGTCACGGTCAACTCGAAGTCGAAGAAGATTACGACGATTACGAGGGTGCTGAGGAAGAGTTTGACTACGATGATAGCGACTTCCCAGACGATGACGACGAGGAAGAAACCGAAGACTAAGGCATCAGGTGGGGACAAGTCCTCAGAATTCACTTCTGAATCCTTGTCCCTGACCTGCTGATAGACTTCTGACTCCTTACCCAATCAAAACTAATCTCAGAGTGGGACTTAACACAATGGCAGAAATATCACCAAAGCTTGTGAAAGAACTGCGCGATAAGACAGGCGCAGGGATGATGGATTGCAAAAAAGCTCTCCAGGAAACGGGGGGTGATATCAGCAAAGCAATGGATTGGTTGCGTCAGAAGGGGATTACCTCTGCTGAGAAGAAATCTGGCAAGATTACGGCTGAAGGTTTGATTGAAAGCTACATTCACACGGGTGGTCGTGTGGGTGTGTTAGTCGAAATCAACTGCCAGACGGACTTTGTAGCACGAAACCAGGCATTTAGAGACTTGGCTCGTAACGTTGCGATGCAGATTGCAGCTTCTCCTAACGTTGAATACGTTCGGGTGGAAGACATTCCCCCTGAGGTCGTCGCCAAAGAAAAAGAAATTGAAATGGGCAGAGATGACCTCGGTAATAAGCCTCAAAATATTCGCGAAAAGATCGTTGAAGGTCGGATTGAGAAGCGGTTGAAAGAGCTTGCACTGCTCGATCAACCCTATGTCAAAGACCAAACCATTACGGTTAGCGAATTGATTAAGCAAAATATTGCTCAGTTGGGCGAAAACATTCAGGTTCGCCGCTTCTCTCGCTTTATTTTGGGTGAAGGTATCGAGAAGGAAGAAACCGATTTTGCAGCAGAAGTGGCAGCCCAAACTGGAGGCGCACTCTAACTGCTCACTCAAAAACCTGACGAATTAAGGTATAACCTTTTGAACTAGGGACATGGCATTGCTATGTCCCTACAGGTGTCTCAACGATTCCCAGGTTGTCTGATGCGATCGCCCCTTGCCCACGTAAGTATAGTTTGAAGGTATGACACGAGCAGTTGACCAGATTGAGCGTGATATCGCTGCCTTAGAACAAGCGGTGGTGGCGATCGCCCAAGACCTGCATACCACCTATGAAGATTACTTAACCGATTTGGGACAGGCGGTTAAACGTCAACTTGTATTGGCGGCATACCATATCTGCACGCAAGGATATCCCGATCGATTTCTTCAGCTGTCGCTGAGTCAACGGCAGGAGTTGCAACAGACTCTCAAGCAACTTGCTCAACAAGCTCAAACCCAGTTGATGAGTCGGTTAAAAGCATTCGATGATTTCAGTCCGATCCCGGAAGAAGAGTCTAAGGAAGACGACGAGTCAGAGGACGAGTTTTCCTACGAAGAACTGACTGATGATTTGACGGATGAAGAATTAGCAGAGGAACTGGCAAAGGAAGACTTGTTGCACGAAGCCGTGCTGTTTACGAGTGAGTTTGCAGAACCGCCTCTGGCTCAGGGCGATCGCCTCAGTGAGAGGGATCACGCCCAAGCGGGAGATCAAGCGCAAGCTGAGTTATCCAAACCACCTGCTGAAGCCTCTGAATCACCTGCGTCAAAATTGGATGCGGCTCAGGTGATGTCCAACCCAAAGCTGTTATTAAGTTGGCAAGAAAGTATGGAGAAGGGCATCGTAGCTGTTCTGCAAACTCTGTCTTATACAGCCAATCGCTTGCTGCAACAAAGTGACATTCTGCCCTCTAAACTGCCTGAGCCTATTCTTGAAGTCGCAGCCAAAGCAGGCGCAGAGATAGCTTCTGGACCTCCCAACTTGTTAAATCTCCTGATTGAAGCCGAGAGTGACAGTAACTCAGAGTCTAGAATGACTCATATCATGACCATTCGATTGAGGCTGTCGGAGATCGAGTTTGCAGACGCTACTCTAGGGGCGTGGCGATCGAAAATTCGTGGGTTGTTGGCTCGTCTCAATCAACTCGGACGGGACTATCAGAAAAAACATAAAGAGAAGGCGATCGCAACAGCAGAAGCGGCGTGGCGATCGACCTGGTTTGATGAGTAATGGTATGTTGAATCACGCACTTGTTTGATGAATTGCGATGGATTGGTTGCGCTTGCAGAAAGCACTATCAGTAGAAGCCGAACGAGGCTTCAATGATTTAGTCGGCAATCAATACCGCTTTAGTGAGTTCCTCAGCCTGAGTTTTAGTCGTCCTCCAGCGGACATTCCGATTTCAGAACAGCGTCGCTTTCAGGAGATGGGAGAGCGGTTCACCAAGTATGGAGAGATGACTTTTGCCCAACGACAACATTTAGTGGCAGAGGCACGACGAACCATTTATCAAGTGCAGCGTTTTTTAGAGGAAACGGTTGCCACACAACCGGATAGGACGGAGGACAAACTCACCACAGAAAGTACTCCAGGGTTAGAAGCGGGGTCACGGCGATCTGCGCGATCGCCCACCTCTACAGCGACCCTCAGTACTCCTGGAAAATTGCCGCGCACCGCACCTCTGGTTGACTCCAATCGCAAACTTGACCTCGATCAAGCGGTGACGTATCTGCCGGGAGTAGGCGCAAAAAACAGTGAACGCCTGGGTAAGTTGGGGTTGGTGACAGTGCGCGATTTACTCTACTACTACCCTCGCGACCACATCGACTATGCCCGTCAGGTCAACATTCGCGATCTGGTGGAAGGGGAAACCGTTACCCTGATTGCGACCATCAAACGTTGCACCTGTTTCAACAGCCCTAAAAATCCCAAATTGACGATTTTAGAAGTTTTGGTGCGCGACCACACGGGACAGATTAAACTGAGCCGTTTTTTTGCAGGGAGCCGTTACCAAAATCGAGGCTGGCAAGAGCAGCAAAAGCGGATGTATCCCCTGGGAGCGGTGGTGGCTGCATCGGGATTAGTCAAAAAAAGCAAGTTTGGCATGACGTTGGATGATCCCCAAATTGAGGTGATTGATCATCTAGGAGCCTCCATTGAATCGATGAAAGTAGGGCGGGTGCTACCCGTCTATCCCTTAACTGAAGGGGTTCCAGCAGATTTGGTGCGAAAAGCTGTCCTCTCGGCTCTACCAGCTGCGGCTCAACTCAAGGAACCTCTGCCCGATGCGCTGCGTGAGAAGTATGGATTGATTGGGCTACAGGAGGCGATCGCCCATATCCATTTTCCGCCCAGTGGCGAGGCGTTAGATTTAGCCCGTCGTCGTCTCGTGTTTGACGAGTTCTTTTATCTGCAACTGGGCTTGCTAAAACGGCGATTGCACCAACAGCAGCAACAAACCAGTGTTGTCCTGGCTCCTACGGGTCAACTGATCGATCAGTTCTACACAGTGTTGCCGTTCCAGTTTACTCAAGCACAGCATCGTGTGGTGAATGACATTCTCAGTGATTTGCAGAAGCCTGTGCCTATGAATCGGCTAGTGCAAGGCGATGTCGGATCAGGTAAAACGGTAGTCGCGGTGGTGGCGATTTTGGCAGCGATTCAAGCGGGCTATCAAGCCGCCTTGATGGCTCCGACTGAAGTTTTGGCAGAGCAACACTATCGCAAGCTTGTGACCTGGTTTAACCAATTGCACTTACCTGTGGAATTGCTAACAGGTTCCACGAAAACGGCCAAACGGCGACAACTCCTAGCCGAATTGAAAACGGGAGAGTTGCCCCTGCTGGTGGGAACCCATGCCCTGATCGAAGATCCGGTGCAGTTTCAGCAATTGGGACTGGTGGTGATTGATGAGCAACATCGCTTTGGGGTGGGGCAACGGGCACGATTGCAGCAAAAAGGCGATCGCCCCCACGTATTGACCATGACGGCAACTCCCATTCCCCGCACCCTGGCACTGACAATCCACGGTGATTTGGATGTGAGCCAGATTGATGAGTTGCCTCCGGGACGCAAAGCCATTCAAACGACAATGCTAACGGGGAGCGATCGCCAACACGCCTATGACCTGATGCGCCGAGAGATCGCCAAAGGTCGGCAGGTGTATGTCGTATTGCCGCTAGTGGAGGAGTCCGAAAAACTGGATTTGCGATCGGCGATCGATGAGTACGAGAGATTGCGGGAAACCGTTTTTCCTGAATTCAACATTGGGCTGCTCCACGGTCGCATGACCTCCGCCGAAAAAGACGAGGCAATTACTCAATTTCGCGATAATCAGACGCAGATTCTTGTGTCTACAACTGTCGTGGAGGTCGGGGTGGATGTGCCCAATGCCTCGGTCATGTTGATCGAACATGCTGAGCGATTCGGCTTATCCCAGTTACACCAGTTACGCGGTCGGGTCGGTCGCGGAGCCGAGCAATCCTATTGCCTCTTGATGAGCAGTAGCAAAAGTGAGACGGCTCGCCAACGGCTTAAAGTGCTGGAGCAATCGCAGGATGGATTCTTCATCTCTGAAATGGATATGCGCTTTCGAGGACCGGGTGAAGTATTGGGGACTCGTCAATCAGGTTTACCTGACTTTGCTCTGGCAAGTCTGGTGGAAGATCAGGCTGTCTTAGAATTGGCACGCGAAGCCGCCGAAAAAGTATTGGAGAAAGACCCAAATCTCGATCGCTGGTCGTTGATGAAAGCAGAACTGGAGTATCGCTATCGACGTCTTATGGGTGGAGCGATTTTAACGTAGCGAGGGTAGAGGGGTGATGGCGGGATGGGGTGATGGCGGGATGGAGATAGAACTGTAAAGACGTGATTAATCGCGTCTCTCCTCTACATCCTTACTCCCCACTAACGCTGATTGGTAGCAATCACACTGGGACGAGTTGCAGGTCTGGGAAACAGAGTCCGAAACGCCCCATCTCGATTGCCTAAAGTTTCGTAGAAGAAGAATGAGACACCTGCCAGGCGGCGATCGCGTACTGCTTGAACCTGACGGGCAATCTGTTGCATCTCGACAGAGCGATTTCTAAGCCCGGTCAAAATGCCAATCCCGACAGGGATATGGGTCTGAGCGAGGGTAACTTCGGGTCGTTCCAACTCCATCACAAATCGATCCAAGTCGTTGCGATAGACCTGGATGATTAGTTCCTCGACCCATCCGCGCCGTTCCCAGATGCCCCAATCCTGCAAGAAGGTGTCATAGGCATAGGCTTTAGGGTTGGGGGAGAGAGCAACTATACAGTCTGGTTTTTGCTGTTTAATCGTCTCAAACACCTGTGACATCAACCGAGTAATCTGTTCGGCACGCCACTGCTTCCAGACGGGGTCTTGAGGATCATCTGGCGGAGACTGTCCTCGTTGCTCCTCATAGAGGCGAACTGTGTAGGGGTCATAGCCCAATTCCACAGGCATCCCGAAGTGATCATCCAGTTGAAAGCCATCAACATCGTAATTCGTGACAATTTCCTTGACGAGATCGAGGATAAATTGCTGAACTTCGGGATGAAAGGGGTTCAACCAGACCCGAGGGTCGCGTCCTTCAAACACGATCCGACTACCATCACGGCGTTGAGTCAGCCATTCAGGATGTCGCTGAGCCAGGGCTGAATCAGCCGGAGCCATTAACCCAAACTCAAACCAGGGAATCACTGCCATGCCTAATCGATGCCCCTGATCAACCGCTTCTGCCAACATATCTCGCCCCTGCAAGCCGGGATGAGGATCGACAGATCGCCCAATAAACAACTCAGCGATCGCACTGGGGTAGAGCGTATATCCCCAATTCCACACGGTTGGGTAGATGGTATTGAAATTCAACCGATGTAGACGTTGTAAAGCGCGACTTAAGTTACGTTGAGAAAATAAAACATCACTATCAATATTGGTCAGCCATACTCCACGCAACTCCTGGGTTGCCGTAGACGGCACCGGAGGCACAGTGGATTGAGCATTGAGGGGAAGGTTATAGCCTGTAAAGCCCACCAAAAGACTAATTGCTAACACAACTAGCCAGAACCGACGCTTTAAATTCACGAGACTTCTATCGCTCCATCCATTGCTGCCAACGGCATTAAATCTACCTCAAATCTGCCCAAAGCTTGCCCAAAGCTTGCCAAAAGTCTGACAAAATAGTACTTATGTACTTAAATATCTACCTTATGCCTCTTTGGGTAACAGTTCCATAATCTGATCGACAAATTTCTGATGATCTACTACAGGTTTCGAGATGTAACCGTCTGCTCCACTCTGTTTCAAAAAATTCTCGCGATCGCCCTCCATCGCGTGAGCCGTTACCAAAATAATGGGCAAACCAGCCGTTTGAGGGTCAGATTTCAGCATCTGGGTGATTTTGATCCCGTCAACAGGTTTACCTTGGTAAACACTATGCGATAACGAGACATCCATCAGGATGATGTCGGCTTCTCCAGCCTGAGCAATTTGCATGACCTCATCCACGTTCTCAGTATGCTTTACTTCCAGTCCCCCCCGTTTGGTCAAAATCTTCGAAAAGACGCGAGCATTAATTAGGTCATCCTCCACAATGAGAACAGTCTTCATTATTTTTTTCCTTAGTTCCTCTACATCATAGAATGAAGCTTTTTTAAGCCTTGCGGTTCGATACTACTGTGAAATTACTGTGAAATGTACACTAAACCCGACTAAACCCGTACCAAATAGAAAGATTTCATGGTTATACAAAAATTTTGCAAGATGTTTACAGACACCTTATATGGTTTGGTTGGATTATTGGATGTTACCTAGGAGTAATTTTGCAAGACTCTTGCTCTAAAAATTGCTATACACGATGCTGCGTATATCCCCTTTCCCTCTACAGGATAACCATAGGACGTAATTCAGATTTTTTAAGGTCAGAGGAATTAAATTCATGGCAAAACAGTTGAACCTTACATCAGGACAAGTGGTAGCGACCGCCCTGCATACCGAAGTGCAGCGATCGTACCTGGAATATGCCATGAGTGTGATTGTGGGACGGGCACTCCCCGATGTAAGAGATGGGCTAAAGCCAGTCCATCGTCGCATTCTCTACGCGATGCACGAGCTAGGCTTGACCCCCGATCGCCCCTACCGTAAGTGCGCCCGTGTGGTTGGGGATGTGCTGGGTAAATATCACCCCCACGGCGACCAGGCAGTCTATGACGCGCTGGTGCGAATGGTGCAAGACTTCTCCAGTCGCTATCCCTTACTGGCAGGACACGGCAACTTTGGCTCGGTAGATGATGACCCCCCTGCTGCCATGCGGTATACCGAGACGCGCCTGGCTCCGATTGGCAATGAGGCACTGCTGACCGAAATCGGAGAAGCCACGGTTGACTTCATCGGCAACTTTGACAACTCTCAGCAAGAGCCAACTGTCCTCCCCGCCCAACTGCCCTTCTTGCTGCTCAATGGTTCCTCTGGCATCGCGGTGGGAATGGCGACCAACATTCCCCCCCATAACCTGGGTGAAGTGGTGGATGGGCTGATTGCACTGATTGACCAACCCGACCTGCCTGATGACGAATTGTTTGCTCTGATCCCTGGACCTGACTTCCCGACAGGAGGCGAAATTATTGGTGTAGCTGGCATCCGGGAAGCCTATACGACCGGACGGGGCAGCATTCCTGTGCGGGGAGTAACTCAATTTGAGGAGATTCAGGGAGGTCGTGGACGGCACCGTCGCACTGCCATTGTGATTACTGAGTTACCCTATCAAGTCAACAAAGCGGGATTAATCGAAAAAATCGCTGAATTGGTGAACCAGAATCGGATTGAGGGCATTGTAGACATTCGGGATGAGAGCGATCGCGAAGGGATGCGCGTCGTGATCGAGCTACGTCGCGAAGCCAATCCCCAACGAGTGCTACATCGGCTTTACAAGCTGACTCCTCTACAAAGCAACTTTGGAGCCATCTTGTTGGCATTAGCGGAGAGTCAACCTCGGCAAATGTCGCTGCGGGAGTTGCTGCAACAATTTCTGAGCTTCCGGGAACAGACGCTAACTCGGCAATATAACCACGAGTTGCAAAAAACTGAAAGCAAAATTCACGTTCTGGAAGGGACACTGCGGGCACTGCAAAACCTGGATGCGGTGATCGACATCCTCCGCAACGCACCTGACGGAGGTACCGCCAAAGTGCTGTTGCAAGAGCAATTTGAGTTTAGCGATCGCCAGGCAGATGCGATTTTGGCGATGCCCCTGCGCCGCTTGACCGGGATGGAACGGCAAAACCTGCAAACCGATTACGACGAACTAACCGCGCGGCGGCAGGAATTACAACAACTGCTAACCAATCGCAAAGAGTTTCTCAAAGCCCTGAAAAAAGATCTGCGGGCGTTGAAGCGGAAACACGGTGATGCCCGACGCACAAAGATCCAGACCGCAGAGCGATCGGAAGAGGCAGAAGCCGCAGCAGAACTGGCAGAAGACGCCAAGATTGAACAACCTGTCGTATTGGAATTCACCAATCGCGGCTATGTTCGTCGCTTGACTCCTAAGATGTTTGAGCGACAACTCGAACGGCAGGAAGCACAACCCCTACAGACGTTCATCGAAACAGATGATTTTGTCACCCAGACAGAACCTGCTACCACTCTGCAAGAGCTATTGGTGCTCACTCGCAGTGGCAAGGCGTTCACCATTAAAGTAGACGACATTCCCCAAACGCAAAAGCAATCCAAGGGAACTCCCCTCGTCACACTCTTGCCCCAGGCAGGACAGGGCGATCGCGAAACCATCGTGAGCCAATTTGTGCTCCCTCCCCAGGACGAGCCCTTGGATCTGATCATCCTGACGGCACAGGGGCGCATTAAACGATTACCCCTGTCAGAGTTTGCCAATTTGACGGGTCGAGGGCTCACTGTCCTCAAGCTCAAAGATGACGATGAGCTATTGCTGACGACGCTGGCAAGACCCGATGACCACCTGCTGTTAGCAACCTCCAGTGGACGAATGCTGCGCTTCAAAATTGATGATGAACAATTGCCCGTTCTCAGCCGTACTGCTCAAGGGCAAACTGCTCTGCGGCTCGGTAAACAGGAACGCTTAGTGGGTTGTATCGCTCAAGCTCCAGACGACTACTGTGTGCTGTTTACAGCACAAGGCTTTGCTAAACAAATGCCGGGTACGGTTCTGCGCTTGGCTCAACGGGGTGAACTGGGGATGCAGGCAATTCAATTTGTCAATAAAACCGATGCACTCGTTGGCATTATCCCCGCTTTCTCAGGGGCTGAATTAACCGTCATGACCAATACAGATCGGATTGCAAAAGTCGCGATTGATGACATTCCCGAAGAGGGTAAAGATGGGGGAGGCGATCGCCTACTAAAACCTGGCAAGGGTGAAAAAATCACTGGCTTAACGATCGCTCTGCTCGACGAAGCCGAAGCAGACGAGGAGGAGTTAGATTCCTCTGAGGAATAGCCCCCTCTCTCCAGACAGAATAGGGCGGAGAAACACCATTTTTAGGTTGGGAGATCAGAGCTGATGATCAACACGGCTCTCCTATGCGCAGAACACTGCTTTGATTAACCCATCGCGACTTCGGTTTGCAAGCTGGGATTAAGTTGAGTGTAGTGAGCTAAAAGAGCGATCGCCTCAGATTCGTTCTCAACGGGATATTGCGCCCTGATCCCATCCTCAAAGGTAATAACAACACACAGTCGAGATTGGGTAGAGCGCGATCGGGTAGAGGACTGACGCGCTCCGGTCAATAATCTTTTTCGAGTCACTAGTATCATTGCTTTTGGTAAGGTATCTTAATCGGGTAGTGTTATGAAAAAAAGTAGAGACACCCTGATTAAGAGTCCAACCTGCACAGGGGCAAGTGACACATTTTAGCGTTGTGCTAATGCTTCCTATGTTACAAAGCCATAGGTGTGTAAAAGCTCTGACCAGATGCTTAAACTTCAGTATCCAAAAGGTAGATTCTAATCAACTTAATAATTCTGATGCACCGTGAGTGATGCACGTTTGAGTCAGGGTGAGCAAATAAATTTTCCCCAGAACCATAAGCTGAATCTAATTGAGTAGAACAAGTCGTGGCGCAGGTCTTTTTAGAAAATATTTATAAGAGCTTTCAGCGAGGACAACGGGGGCAAAACCCTTCTGGCACCATCAACGCAGGTTCTAATCCGGCAGAATCTGCGGAAGCGACCCTGACAGCTACGAGTGTCTTACGGCGAATCAACCTGACTATTCGCGATGGCGAGTTTATGGTGTTGGTCGGTCCGTCAGGTTGCGGCAAAAGTACTCTGCTGCGCCTGATTGCTGGACTGGAACAACTCACCGCAGGCAATATCTGGGTGGGCGATCGCCTGGTGAATGACCTGCCTCCCAAGCATCGTGACATCGCGATGGTGTTTCAGAGCTACGCCCTGTATCCCCACATGACGGTCTACGACAATCTGGCATTTGGGCTACGGCGAACGGCGACCCAGGAGCCATCTGACATCAGGCAAACACTGCTAAAGCGTTTGCAAACCACAATGACAGAAGACATCCCCGTTGCTCTCACCCGTGGATTGCCTAAAGGGTTGCGTTACTGGTCTGCAAAAGAACGCTTTGTCGATCAGCGAGTCCGTACGGTGGCTCAGATGTTGCAGATCGACATGCTTCTGGATCGGTTGCCCCGACAGTTATCTGGGGGCCAAAAACAACGAGTTGCCCTAGGGCGGGCGATGGCTCGCAACCCCCAGGTTTTCTTGATGGATGAGCCATTGTCCAATCTGGATGCCAAACTGCGGACTGAAACCCGTGCACAAATCGTCAACTTACAGCGTAAGTTGGGTATCACAACGATCTACGTCACCCACGATCAAGTGGAAGCCATGACGATGGGCGATCGCATTGCTGTCATGAATGCCGGACAGATTCAGCAGGTTGACACCCCCCTGCAACTCTATAACCACCCGGCAAACCGCTTTGTAGCAGAGTTCATCGGTTCCCCCACAATGAATTTCATCCCTGTGCAGGTAAAAGCACCTCTGCTGATCACTCACCCCAAATTTCGCATGACGCTGCCAGAAACATGGGAAGCCAAACTGAAACCCTACGACGGTCAGGATGTAGTGTTAGGGATTCGTCCAGAGCATCTTAGCCCCAGTGTTCCGGCTCCCAAGAATTTGCCCGTCCGAGTCGATCGCGTGGAGGCATTAGGCAGCGAAACCTACTTATCAGTCAGCTTTACCAATTCTCTGGCAGAAGACGGTGGACTGCAAGTTCGGACAGAGCCAGATCGCGCCGTTCGAGTCGGAGAAGAAATCTGGTTGGCGATCGCCCCCGATAAGATTCATCTGTTTGACGCTAAAACTGGAGTGGCGATCGCCTAAACACCCTTACCCATTACTCAACTTTGAAATTGCTCTAAACCACCCAAAGCAAGTAACCAGGTCATCACAATTAACCAGTGAGTGACTAAAGGAGTCCAAAGCGAACCGCTTTTGAGATAAGAAATGGTGCAAGCGATTCCGATTAGCCCTGTTGCTATTAAAAAAGCAGGCGTCTTAAAAAAGGCTGGCACAAAAGGATGCACATGATAAGCCACAAATAGAAGCCAACTTAGGATGACTTGAATCCATCGATGCTTAAAAGATACAGATTCTGATGGATGGGAGAGAATTAAAACTCGAAAACCCAATTCCTCTAACAAAGCAGGCACGAGAAAAGTTCCTATTGCTACTCCAACAATGGTTTGCCACGAGGATTGAATCGCAATTTTGAGGAATCCGAGCTTGAAGCCAATCGGTAGATAAACCAGCCCAAAAATCAAGAGTAGAGCGATTGTGTAGAGCCAATCCTGAAAGCTAGGAAGCGTTAAAATCGCTAATCTAACGCGGCAGAAAACTTTTTGCAATGAGTTGGTTGGCAAGTAAATGAAGTTATGGCTAAGAACAATTCAATTAGAACATTGTGAGGCCTGCCTGATGAGACGCGATTAATCGCGTCTGTCCTGATTGAGTGCTTTGTCCTAACTGGGATAATTACGGCTATACATAAGACGTTTAACTTAACGTCAATATTACAAAGATCCCCGAAATCTTCAAGATTCCGGGGATCTAAAGCTGACGAGAGCAGAGAACCTAGCGGATGTACTCTTTCAGAACACTGTTGCGATTAGGATGACGCAACTTGCGGAGAGCTTTTGCTTCGATTTGGCGAATCCGCTCACGAGTAACGTTGAAGATCTGTCCAATTTCTTCCAGAGTCTTCATGCGTCCATCGTCTAAGCCATAACGCAGACGAAGAACATCGCGTTCGCGAGGACTGAGCGTGCCCAAGACACTTTCGAGGTCTTCTCGTAGCAAGCTCTTAGAGACTTGATCTTCAGGTGTTTCACCATCAGACTCAATGAAGTCACCCAAACGGGAGTCTTCTTCCTTACCGATGGGAGTTTCAAGGGAGATCGGCAGCTGAGCTGACTTTGCAATAAAGCGCAGCTTTTCAATGGTCATCTCCATGCGAGTTGCAATTTCCTCTTCAGTGGGTTTGCGACCCATTTCTTGAGAGAGCAACTTGGTGGTCTTCTTGATACGAGAAATGGTTTCGTACAAGTGAACGGGGAGACGAATGGTTCGGGATTGGTCTGCGATCGCCCGTGTGATCGCCTGACGAATCCACCAGGTTGCATAGGTTGAGAACTTATAGCCCTTTTCATGGTCAAACTTCTCAGCCGCCCGAATTAGACCCAAGCTGCCTTCCTGAATCAGATCCTGGAAGGATAATCCCCGGTTCATATATTTCTTGGCGATCGACACCACCAATCGCAAGTTAGACTGCACCATCTTGTCTTTGGCTCGCCGCCCTAAATGCAGACGGTGGCGAAACGCAGGCAGGGGCATGTCAACTGCACTTGCCCACTCTTTGTCCTGAGGTTCGCGATCTAACTCGCGCATCAAATTCTCACGAATTCGCTCTAGCTCTAGCAAATCTGCAATTTTACGAGCAAGTTCAATTTCTTCGTCTGCCCGCAATAGCCGGATTCGCCCAATTTCTTGCAGATAGAGTCGAATTGAGTCTTCGGTGTAATGCTTTTTCTTTGCTTGAGCACGACGACGGTTAGATTTGCCTTTGACAGCCTTACCATCGTCATCATCAGGCTGGTTATCAAAAAACTCGTCGCGATCGTCATCCTCATCCAGCAAAATGTCGTCAAGTTCGCCTTCAGACTGATCAACAGGTTCGAGTAGGTCGTTAGCCTGGGTCATGCCGCGCTCCTCATGCTCCTTAGGTGAAACGTGAAAATAACAATGAAAACCAGAGAATAGCACAATCTATCTCTAGACTCGTCAACTACTGATTTAGCTTTTAGGTGGGGGGCTACCTAATCGATAAACGGTGTAGTAACTATAAGGCACGTCGCTTCCCCAAATTGGTAGAAGCACCAAAAAATGACTCTTTTTCAGGGCTATGTCAAGATGTCTCCGATTGTAGCTTTTCTGACAAAAATTGCACGTCTTTTCTTTGCCTTAGTCATAGAAAGGTGATAACTTAACGCGTTACCTCTAGAGAAATTTCAGAGGTGAACGCCCTAAATTTCTGGGAAGCTAACAAGATAACTAAACTTTTTAGAAAGTGGCAAGTCACCTTTACAAAGGTAAGACTGCCAGCCAGAACTTGCAACGTCAGCGACTACTTCAGTACGTTCCAAGCTAACCGAGGTTGGTGACAAACTAACCTGGACAGATGGCGGAACTCAATTCAGCTATTGTGATGAATTTTGATCGAAATTAGCTCCAAACCCATTGGTAAGGTTGGTCTTGCAAAGCACATATGGCATGGTAGAAGAGGGAACGATAAGCATTAGTTATTGAAGAATGGCGAAGAAACAAAAATTTCCTCACCTGGTTGGGTCAAAATGGACTGCCCAGCAAACCATTATGGGTTGGCGACATTTTCAGGTGACCAACCGGAAAAATCAGGGGCAATGGGTTTTTGCAGAATTAGTAGCGGCCTGTGATCCAGAGGTGAGATTTTGGTTGAATGCCAACCTGTTGAAGGATCGGGGTTTATGGCAGGCAGGATGGCAGTCATTGCAAGAAATGACCACAGGAGAGAAGGGGGAAGGGTAGAAGGGTGGAGGGGTCAGATAGACTCACTTCCTAACTTTCCACTCTCCGCTTCCAACTCCCCACTCTCACCCGTGGCTAGTAGAAGATCTAGGCATCAATATACGGTAGTGTTTCAGATCTGTTGCCACTAACCCCCGGCTGTCGCCGTCCCCCTTACCAAGGGGGACTACAGGGGGTCTTACAGAGGTTATCAACAGGTTTGGAACACCACCCAATATACCCACCCTTCGTAGTGCAGGCTTTTAGTGTGTGGGCAAGATGCCCACCCTACGGTTGTTAGATTTGTGTCCACTTCTACTAGAAGATGAAGTTGTTGGCAGTAATCGTGTTGGCTGTGACGTTTTCCAGCGTGATGAAGCTTCTAAAGCCTCCTGCCCGATCGCCATTAAGGTCGAGTCGAATGATGGTGTCTGCTCCGACCTGACTTCTACGGACGTAAGCCGCAAATTTGTTGGCACGTCCGTAAATGGATGAGCGGAAGAGCCGACTGAGGTCAATGCGATCGCTATTGCGATTGAAGTCTGTAATGCGATCGCCCCGATCTTTAGCTGCCAGATACACAAAGCGATCGCGCCCTGCACCACCTGTGATCGTGTCGGCGTTAAAGTTTCCTACGAGTGTGTCAGCACCATAGCCCCCATCCAGGGTGTCCTGACCGCTCCCTGCTCTGAGCGTGTCTCTGCCGATCGCCCCAATCAGGGTATCCCACCCTAAGCCTCCAATTAAGAGGTCATTGCCCTGACGACCCCGGAGAGTATCGCCCGTTCTGCCGCCGTTAAGCACGTCACCTCCCCGTCCGCCATCGAGTTGGTCAATGCCGAAATCACCAAACATGCGATCGCGACCAGCCCCACCGACAAGTAAATCTTGACCGTTTCTACCAACCAAACGGTCATTTCCCACTCCTCCAAAGAGTTGGTCGTCACCAAACCCACCAATTAAACTGTCGGCACCCAGTCTGCCATTGAGAATATCGTTTCCGGTATCGCCTCTGAGGATATCGCGATCGCCTCCGCCATCCATGGCGTCATTGCCGCGTCCGCCTAACATGACATCGATGCCGCGTCCGCCATCGAGCCGATCATTGCCATCTCGACCTGCCATGCGATCGCTACCGATTCCTCCCAAGATCAGGTCATTGCCCAGACCCCCATCGATGCGGTCGTTACCTAAACCACCATTGAGAACATCGGTTCCTCGTTCACCAAAGAGGCGATCGTTGCCTTGCTTACCTCTCAGGGTGTCATTGCCTCCCGCACCTCGGAGGATGTCTTGACCCAAGCCTCCATCTAACAAGTCGCCACAGGCACGACCATAGAGGCGATCGTTGCCAGCGAACCCAATCAACGTATCTTCGTCCGGAGTCCCCACCAGCGTGTTGCTGCTACGATTACCCCGACGACGAATTCCCGGTTTACAATCATCTTCCTCCTCTTCAGGTGGCGGTGGAGAGACAGATCCACGACCACTCAGAGTAACGGTGGCGGGAGTGGCATCAGAGGCTCCGCTGTTGTCAGTCGTTGTGTAGTTAAACGTGACCCCTGTAAAACCAGTCGTTGATTGGAAGAACAGTTGGTTGGCTTGATTGGGTTGCAAGGTCTGCCCAAGTGTGACGGGAGTACCACCAGAGGCAGGGTTTCCTAAAAACAGCGTTCCCTGGCTGGCAGGGGGCAACGTCAGGATTGTAAAAGAGGCAATGCTTCCATCTGGATCGGTGCCCGATAGCGGAGGAACATTAATAACCGAACCAGGAGTCAACGTGGTACTAACAGGAGCCGAATTGGGGGGTGTGCTACTTTGCGTTGCAACCGTTGTGGTATCGGTCAGGACGTTGTTAGGAATGCTGGGGTCATTAATTCCCGTTGGCACACTGATGGTCGTTGTCGCCGTGAGGACATTTCCAATATTGGCGTTGGGAGATACGATGCCCGTAACGGTGTAAACCACACTAGCACCCGTATTCAAGTTGACACGAGTATTAAAGGTATTGCCTGAGCCTGACTGATCCGCAGGCGTGGGAAAACTACCGCCGCCAGTAATGGTAGCTGTCCAGTTAACGTTGGTTACCTCTGAAGGAATGAGGGTATTGACATTGATATTGCGGAGGTCAACGGTTGAAGATGGAGAGCTAACCGTAATTGTGTAGGTGATGGGACTACCCGGAGTGACGGTGCTACGCCCATCACCACCTGTGACTGAGATATCGACTGAAGCCGTTGGTGTGGGCAAACTACCAAAGTCACCAAAGCCAAACCCAGTAGGACCAACGAGAGTGGGAGCAGCAGTCGTTTGATTAAGGCGATAGAGGTTATCAACTCCGCTCACTTGAGAGGTGACATACAACTCCCCGTCCTGACCAAACGCTAAAGAGCCTGCTCCAACGTTGGTTAAACCAGCAGGTTGCCCGATAAAGGTCGCCTCTAAAAAAGTGGGACTGGTCGGATTGGTGTCTACAGTGTAGAGATTAAAGATCCCAGGACCAGGGACGACGGACACAAATAACCGGTTAGGATTATTAGGATCAAAGGCAATATCCCCACTTCCGGCTGTAAAGCCACCTCCAGTGATTGCTCCAACTACGGTGGCTGCACCTGTAATTTGATCGATGGTGTAGAGGTTGGTATCAGTGGCGTTTAAGCCATAAATTAAACCTGTGACTGACTGGGCAAGTTTGAGGAAGATTGTATCAACCCCAGTTCTACCTCCATTTGCACTGGTTAACGGGGTATTAGTGTTTGTTTCTGGGTCCCAATACGCTACCCGACCACCGTTCACACCATCTACGTTTTCAACATAGTAAATACGGCCTGTAGCCGACTCACGAGCGATCGCAAAGGTAGGAAATGCCAGTGCCCCTACAGAATTAGATGAGCCGTTGGTCAGGTTTAAGACACGAATATCATTGCCAACGACCCCGTACACCAGGTTAGGAATACCTACAGCCAGAACCGCAGCATAGGCTTCTCTAGTAGCTGATGAAAACGCCAGATGAGGGGCAGCGTTCGCCCTGACACGATGAGCCCGGACAGCAGGCTGATAGGTTAAATTCCAACTTCCTCCAAGGGATGCATGACCGACCAAACGATCTGAAGCGGCTATCGTTGCTCCTGTTACTTGTGTTAGTTGTTCAATAAACTTGGCTCCAACGGCTCCTGCGGCGACCCGGCATCCGTATAGTACAAGTTCTGCACCATCAGCCAGTGCTGCCTTCCACTGCTGCAATTGGTTGGCGTAATGGGCGATCGCCTCAGATGTGAGACGGGTTGAGCCGAGTAGTAAGCACCCTGGTTCTCCATGAGAAACAATATGAATACTTTCAATTTGAGTGTAAGAACTTAACGCACGAGTAATCTGTTCTACTCCATTAAGGTGCGGCTCAAGCACTACAACTGTACTTGCTGATGAAACACCGTTAATTAATGTTTGATAGTCAGCAACGGTGCGATCGATAAAGACAAGTGAGGTAGGAAGAGTAACAGGCATAGTAGATGGTTTGGTAGATGTCTGCGTGGAAATTTGGAAGTAGCAATCCCCGTAATCCTTCAATCAAAGATGGAATCTGAACGGACAGGCTCCGTTATTCTAAGTAAGGTTTATGCCTTCATCTTTTAAGAAATATGTCTATCAAGATCAGAATTGAAGCAATTTTTAAGTTCATATTCTGTCCTTGTCCTGTGAAGTTAAGGATGCAAAGGAAAAGCCATCTGCGTTTAACTAGCCCATGCTTTTTATAAGAAGGGTGCGTTGATTTTCAGATTCATAGATTGCATCAAGCAGGATAACTTCAGGAAAATTTCCACACAAGATTAGCCAACCCGGTTGAATTCCGCATAGAAATTCATCGTCTTCCATCTTTTTAGAAGAACAAGGGAAACCTTAGGTTTGAGTTGAGTTACAAGGTAATGAGGTCAGGGCTTACGCTATTAGATCCCAAAAACTTCCTTTGAGAGCTAATTTGTAAATGGTTGTTTCAAACCTCTTAGATCCCTCTGTAAAAGAGGGACTTCAGGCTCTTGCCTGAGTTCACCTCTTGTTAAGAGGGATTAGAAGGGATTAAGCAATAGCAAGTGTTCCAGAGCTTAAGATTGGCTTTATGAATTAGCTCTAAAGGAGGCACTTGGAATTTCCCCCTTTTCAAGGGAGTAAGGGTAAATCAAAGTTTCAAGCTTCAACTGCGTAAGTTCTAGAGGTTACGAAAAATCGAAACCAGGAAGATTGAGAAGTGAAGCAGCAACTTTAATAGCCGCACGAGTAAGTTTGCTCTAAATCAAGTTAACATTCTCCATTCACTGTTAATAACAAAGCAGCTCTTCACCAGTAGAAAAAGAAAACAAATTACATCTTGAGTAATTTTGTTTATGAGAGCTGACTTTGTTTGTAAGTAACCGAGCGCACCCTGATGGAGTTTGAAATTGACCCAATAATATCAAAAGAAGTTCTATTGGGATATAGCAACAGCCGAACTTTTGACAAGAGACGTAAACATCTTAATGATTATCTCCTGCAATGGATACAATTATTTCCTGACAAGAGACGTAAACATCTTAATGATTATCTCCTGCATGGATATAATTATTTCCTACTCAGAGAGTAGGCAGCGCATCTAACAAAGTTCATTAGTACAGATTTTCTTTTGGGAATTCAGCTTTTACAAAATGTTGGCTGTGGTTTTAGCAATCTCAGATCGGAGTGAAGAAGTTTAGAGATGAGATTGAAGTGTAATATTCAGCCCTAAAAACTGACTGAGTCGGAGCAGAATAACCCTCAGAATTTATGACTAAGACCTATCTCATAATCACTTTAACCTTCTGTCGCCAACTCACACGGAAATTAATACTGTCCCATTTGACACGGGTTTAGCTTAAGCAGGCAGAGCTGCTACCAGGAACTCGTGTATAAACTATAACAAATCAGTCTATAACAAATCAGTGGTGGACATAAAACCACTTCATACAGCCTTTTGCATGAGGCATTCTGCGATCGCAAATCATTCAACCACAGAATATTACACAACTTGTGAAGCCTCCTGTCATCGGAGATAGCTAAGTATTCGCACTATCTTAACTGAAGGAAAGCGGGTGATACAGATTACATCTATTCCAACGATGGATTCATTATCTGATATCCAGAAGACGCTCTATAAACGTCACTTGATGTGATCTCTAGCACATTATCGTTACCTTGCCTGATTGTTCCGTTTGCCACAGCCCGTTTCGCTGACCTTGCCAATATCGGCAGCTATGTCACGGAATGGATCAGTTAGTTAAGTATTTTGTAACTCTTGTATCGTCTTATGTGATTCTGTTTTTACTATCTTAGAAGTCGGGTATTCTAAAAAGCTAAAGAAACTATTAAGTGGAGGCTGTCATGACTCCTCTCATGCTACGTCAACTGTGGTCCCTGATAGAAACGACGCAATCTGGCATTCTGTTGACGCTGGATGATACCGCATTGGTGCAGTGGCTCCTCCGCCAGGTTAAGGCAGAGCGATCGCTTGACCATGATGAAACCGACGTTCTTGCTAACTACATTCAATCCAAACTGAGTCTAATTCGCGATATTGCCCAGGAGCGAGGTGTTAGGTGCTAATACACTCCTAATCAAGGCGCAGATGAGACGAAAATTGGTTAATCCTGATACAAAAAGAAAGTCCAAAGCAGTAGACTGTTAAAAATGTTTGGAGCAGTCTGATCAATCAACCCAATTCAAGCTTTCTAAGCTTTCTGGAAAGCATTTTGTGTTGCATTGCAGTTTTGCTTTGAACATTGTTGGGTTGAACCTTGAAATCTAGCAGATAACCTGACTGGAGTGTTTCCCAGGTGCGCTGCTGTTACGACGATTAACAATACTTAAAGTCTCCATTGTCTGTTGAAAAGTGAGTGAGATGGATATGCGTAAATGGGCTTCTTTGCTATTGGCAGCTACTCTGTCAGTGGCTGCACTATCAGCTTGCACCTCAGAGCCAACCGAGACGGCTGCCTCCCCTGGTGCTGAGGGTGCTTCCCCAGCAGCTAGTGGTGGTAGCCGTCTAGATACCGTTCTACAGCGCGGTACTTTAATCTGCGGCGTTGACGGAGGTATCCCTGGATTTAGCTTTGTAGACTCCAGTGGTCAGTACTCAGGCTTAGACGTTGACATTTGCAAGGCGGTTGCAGCGGCCCTCTTTAATGACCCAAATGCAGTTGAGTATCGTAACCTCGACTCGACTGAGCGATTTACGGCGTTGGCAGGGGGAGAAGTTGATATGCTCTCCCGTAATACAACCTGGACAAGCAGCCGTGACTCCGCAGGTGGTAACGGTCTTGAGTTCGGTCCTACAACCTTCTACGACGGTCAGGGCATGATGATCGCCAATGACAGCGGCATCGCCTCATTAGAAGACTTCGCTGGTAAGTCCGTCTGTGTTGAAACTGGAACGACAACCGAGTTGAACTTAACCGACCGGATGCGAGAGCTTAATGTTCAATTTACTCCTGTCGTCTTCCAGGATGCAGATGCAGCTTATGCCGCCTTTGCTGAAGGACGCTGCCAGGGCATGACTTCTGATAAGTCTCAGCTTGCTGCCCGTCGGACAACCCTGCCCAATCCCGACAATTACTCGTTGTTAGACGTGACGATGTCTAAGGAACCGCTTGGTCCTGTCACAGTGAACAACGACTCTCGTTGGTTTGACGTTGTGAAGTGGGTCACCTACGGCTTGTTCCAGGCTGAAGAATATGGCATTACCCAAGCCAATGTTGATCAACAACTGAGCAGCGAAAGCCCTGATATCAGACGTTTCTTGGGAGCTGAGGGCGACCTGGGAACCCAGCTCGGTTTGTCGAACGATTTCATGGTTCGCGTGATTAAAGCCGTCGGCAACTACGGTGAGATCTACGAGCGTAATGTCGGTGAAGGCTCTGACTTGAGCATTCCGCGTGGCTTAAACTCCCTCTGGAACGATGGTGGTTTGATGTACTCACCACCTTTCCGTTAATTCGTTTGCTATCAATCGCAGGTGGTTGCCTTAATGTTGGGTCGCCACCTGCGATCGCTTCTCCCATCAATTGCAGCCCTTGCCAGCGTTAGGCATCCGATTCATGACCACCAACGACACGAAAATTCCTCTCTGGCGTGACGAACGATTTTGGCGTATTGCTATCCAACTCTTAGTTGTGATTGCCTTGATCGTTGGAGCTTTGTTGCTGCTCAGTAACTTAAACCGCAACATGCAACGCCAGGGCATCCAGTTTGGTTTCAGCTTCCTACGCAGTCCGGCAGGATTTAGCATCGGCGAAACCTTGCTTCCTTATTTGCCCAATGACCCTTACTTCAGAGCCTTACTGGCAGGGGTTGTGAACACGCTACGGGTGATGATTCCTGGGATCATCCTCACAACTCTCTTAGGGATTGCGGCTGGCATTGCTAGCTTTTCAGAGAACTGGTTGGTGCGAAAGTTGAGCCTCAGCTATGTCGAAATCGTGCGAAACACGCCGATGCTGTTGCAGCTTTATTTCTGGTATTTTGCCGTATTCTTTGGTTTGCCCAGACCTGAAAACCAGATCAATATTGTGGATGCTTTCTTTTTAAGCAAGGCGGGGGTTTACATTCCTTGGCCTGCCAACACTCCCCTTGTTTGGATGTGGCTTGCAGTTTTGGTGGCTGGAGCAGTTGCGGCTTTCTTTCTGTGGCAGTGGCGCACCAAGTTAATCGTTGAACAGGGAGCGTCCGGCAAACTGCAATTGCAAATTTTGCTAGGAATGGCGATCGCTGCTGCTCTGATTTTGGTTGCTGGTTTGGGTTGGAGAGCCCCGATTTCTGAGGCTCCGGGACAGGTTCAGGGAGGGTTGCGATTGACCCTTGAATTTTCAGCCTTGCTAGCAGGGTTAGTGTTTTACACTGGAGCGTTTGTGGCGGAGGTCGTTCGAGCGGGGATTCAAGCTGTTTCAAAAGGACAGTGGGAAGCAGCGCGATCGCTCGGTTTACAACCGGGGTTAGTGATGCGGTTGGTGGTCTTTCCGCAAGCATTGCGAGTGATGTTGCCTCCATTAAACAGCCAGTATCAAAACCTAGCCAAAAACTCTAGCTTAGGATCAGCCCTGGCATATCCAGAGATCTTCCTGGTGTCGAGCACTACGTTTAACCAGACAGGGCGACCTGTTGAAGTATTCGTGCTGATCATGGTCATTTATCTGATCATCAACCTGACGATCTCCCTGAGCATGAACCAGCTCAACCGTGTCGTTCAGCTTAAAGAACGTTAGACCGTTACCCTCTAACTATGACAAGCATTACTCCCCAATCCACCTCCGGTGCTCCTCCTATTGCTCAGGTTGGACCTGTCGCCTGGTTACAAAAGAATCTGTTCAGTAGTTGGAGTAACTCTCTCCTAACCATCGTCGTGGTCGGTGTTTTTCTATGGCTGATCAGCGGGTTCTTAAACTGGGCGACCACAAAAGCCCAGTGGGCAGTGATCCCAGCTAACCTGCCACTGTATATGGTGGGTCTATATCCAGCCGATCAGTACTGGCGGATATGGGTGGTCTTAAGTATCATCACTACCCTGGCAGGTTTGTCATGGGGCATCATAGCCCGCAATCTGGCACGGTTGTTTACAGTCCCAATTTTGGTTGGTATTGCGATCGCAGGTCTGATTGCCGTATTGATGCCAGTTCCAGTCGTGCCCTATCGGCTGCTATTGCTACTACAAGTCGCGTTGGTGGTAGGAGCCGCGTGGACAGGTCGATTTGTCGGTGGCAAGTTTCCTGCGGCTGGGCGATATATGTCCTTCGCCTGGATTGCTTCCTTTCCAGTCGTGTTGTGGTTGATCGGAGGTGGTCTCGGACTCAAAGCCGTTTCCACCAATAACTGGGGGGGATTGCTCTTAACCCTGATCATGGCGATCGTCAGTATTGTGTTGTGTTTCCCGATTGGGGTGGCGTTAGCCCTTGGTCGGCGCAGCGATTTGCCAGTGGTTCGCTGGCTCTCAACGCTTTACATTGAGTTGATCCGAGGCGTACCTCTGATCTCAATCCTGTTTATGGGTCAGGTCATGATCCCCATGTTTTTGCCAGAGGGGGTTCGACCCGATCGCGTCTTGCGGGCAATTTTGGGATTAACTATCTTTAGCGCAGCTTACCTGGCGGAAAACGTGCGGGGAGGCTTGCAGGCAATCCCACGAGGACAGAGCGAAGCGGCTCGTGCGCTGGGTTTCAATCCTGTGTTGACGACCGGGTTAATTGTGTTGCCTCAGGCTCTTAAAATCTCAATTCCGGCGATCGTGGGTCAGTTCATCGGCTTATTCCAGGACACCACGTTGTTGAGTATTGTGGGCTTAGTGGAGTTACTCGGTATTAGCCGTTCGATCTTGGCAAACCCACAATTTTTGGGGCGTTATGCAGAGGTGTTTCTGTTTATTGGCGTTTTCTATTGGTTCTTCTGTTACATCATGTCGTCTATCAGCCGTCAGATCGAGCGACGACTCAACACAGAACATCGCTGAGTGTAACATTTGACAGTCTCAAAGCCCCGATTGGCTTATGCTAATGCAAAAATGGTTCTATTCCGAAGATGGAGAGGAATGTAATGACACAATTTCAAACTGATACTGCCTCTGTAAGCGAAGGCGCGTCAGAGCCGATTATCGTCGCTAAAGATGTGGAAAAGTGGTACGACAACAATTTTCACGTCTTGCGCGGTGTCAGCTTGACGGTTAACAAAGGGGAAGTATTGGTGGTCATGGGTCCTTCCGGTTCCGGAAAGTCCACCTTCATCCGCACGTTCAATGCGTTAGAAACCTATCAAAAAGGCAGCATTGAAATTGACGGCATCAAACTCTCCCACGACTTGAAAAACATTGACACCATCCGCCGAGAGGTTGGTATGGTGTTTCAACAATTCAATCTGTTCCCCCATCTATCGGTACTGCAAAACATTACGCTTGCTCCAATCTGGGTGCGTCGTTGGCCCAAAGCAAAAGCTGAGGAGGTTGCTCTGCAACTGTTAGAGCGGGTTGGCATTTTAGAACAGGCAAAGAAGTTTCCGGGACAACTCTCAGGGGGTCAGCAACAACGGGTGGCGATCGCCCGTGCGCTGGCCATGCAACCCAAGATCATGTTGTTTGATGAACCTACCTCTGCGCTGGATCCTGAGATGGTGCGGGAAGTATTGGACGTTATGCGATCGCTGGCTCGTTCAGGGATGACGATGGTCGTGGTGACGCACGAAGTCGGGTTTGCGCGGGAGGTTGCCGACCGCGTGGTGTTGATGGCAGACGGGTTATTAGTGGAAGAAGCCACCCCCGAAGAGTTCTTCAACAATCCTAAAGAAGAGCGAACCAAGAAGTTCCTCTCGCAAATCCTCTAAAGCCTGCTTGCAAATTTAGGGTCAGAGAGCTTAAGCCTATGGGTATCTCTTAGAGGGAGGCCGATTTGGGTTGAGCATCTGGCAAATCAGTCCATGGCTACTGGAGCTATGGCGATCGCCAAAACTGTTGGGACATTAAATTTGAGTCCTGCCGAGAGAGACGCGATGAATCGTGTCTGCCCTGTTGAATGCCTTGTCTTAACGTGAATTCGGGATAAGGATTTCAGCGGTTTTAACCGCCGCTATCAGAGCAAAACCGACCTGCGTCGGTTCGTCAAACCTTGATTTTCCGGAGTCCGCGTCGGCGGACTTGGCTCTAGTAGCCGCGAATTCATTCGCCGGGCTCTTAAACCGAACTGACGTTGTCTTAACTGAGGTGACTACGGCTATCAGTCTGTGGCTCGACTGAGTGTTTGGCTGAGCTTACGCCGCAGTCTTCGCCCAACGTCCTTCACACACTACCAAAAAACCAGGGTTCACGACGCGACGCAGGTCTGCTCAAGTTGGATTGGGTCTGCTGCGATAGTTCTGCTTCGACCATCTATTCCTGAGCCTAAACCCCAGAGTTTAAGCCATATGGATTACGATGACTAGCCCCATCCTACCAGCACTACTCGCCATCTAGAGCTTGCCAAAGGTTGGGAGACGATTTCCGCTTCTGTTTCACAGACATATAGGGACGATATTGCAATTGCCCTTCGTTTTCTAACGTTTGCACAAATCCTTGTTCTACCAGGGTGCCTAAAATCGGATACAGGATTGCCTCATCCTGTCCGATCGAGGTCGCAATCTCGCTCAACGTTGCTTTACCTCGACGAATGATGCAGTTGACGACCCGCCGCTGAGCCTCTGGCAGGGTCAGCACATCAAACATATTGAGATCAATTGTGGGTTGTGGCTCTCGCGTCGTCGCCTGTTGTGTCGCCGCTGTGACTTGCTCTCTAGACTCTAACGCCAAAATTTGTTGAGCGATCGCCCTAAATTCATGAGTCAGTGGATGCTCTGGGTATTGCAAACAAAAAATGCCGCTACTGGCTAACTCCAGCATCTCTTCAGCAAAGGGCAAGACTGCCGCAACTGATTCACCATAGGTTCGTTCAAGTTGCTCTCTCACCTCCTCGGTTTCAAAGCTGGAGAGTACTTGATTGGCAACCAACAGGATTTTAGGAACTCCTAATTTGCGGGCAATATCAACCGTGACAGCGACTCCCTGAAAGTTTTGGTGATCCAGCGACAGGATCAACAGCAACACGTCACACAGGGCGATCGACAGCAAGGTATCTTCCCCCAATCCTGGATCGGTTTCAATAAACAAACAATCTAGGTTGAGGCGACGGCTTAATTCTAGAAAACCCTGACTCAAACTGCCCATGTCGTGCCCCTGGCGCAACAGACGCGGCACATCACTTACACGGATGCTGGTTGGGGAGAGATACACTCCTCCACCCATAACCGTGACCTCCCCTTGCTCGATTTTGAAACTGGGGCTTGCGTCTTTCGTCACTCCTCCAGAGGCTAAACTACCCCACAAATAGTAGTTTAGGATGTGGTCTATTTTGTCATTGTCGACGCCAAACAGGGTATGAACCCCAGCAGGTTGGGTATTGATCACTCCGACATGTTGCCCCTGCTGAGCAATGCTAACTGCTAGATTTGCCGTTAGGTTTGACTGACCAGTGCCGTGGCGAAAAGAGTGGACAGATACAATTTTGGGCATTGTAAACCTCAGTTAGGCAAACCCCTTACTGCAAGAGTTGTCTAAGATTGCCACAAGTCATGCTTTGATTATTCCCCGAAATTTTCATTTCTCAAGGTTCATCAACAGTAAATCATAATGTAATAGACCATCTTTTACCTAGAGTCACTGCTGACTGACAGACAGAACAACTTATATACAGGGTGACATGATCATGCTATTAAAGCTAGATTGAAAGCAAATAATTGAATTCATATTAAGCAAATATGAAGCAGTTTGGCTTTTTGCAGCGTAACAACTCCACTAAAAAGGGGTTAGCCCCTCGGTATATTAAACAAAATCGCACTACCACTCAAAATGTAATTACAACAATTTATTTGAGCGGTGTGTTCGTGGCAGGTGTGTTTGCCATTCTATTTATCTCTGGGCGTTTAGTTGTGGGTGGTGTACCATCGTCCATCATTATGCGCTTCTTACAAGATGATATTGCTCGCAGCGCATATTTTCGAGGAGATAAGGCAGGTTTACACGATCGCCTCGACGATATGGGAATTGAAGCCGAGATGAAAACGTTCTACCGTCCTCAAATTCCAGACGAAGCGGAGTTAGATCAGCACATCCACCAAATTCTTTACGATCGCACCGGATATGTCGGTGTAGCGTATACGGTGAATTCGGCTGGGGTTCTCGTTCTTAAGGATGATTAGCCCTACTGGGGTCGAAATCTACTCACCCTCTGAGTGTTGGCGTCTCGCTCACAGCCTTGTTTAACGTTCAAGTTGAGTTAAGCGGGTTAGCTAAGCTTCTAGCGTTGTGTGCCAGGAGCTTAATTAACGTGAGTTTGGGATCAGGATTTCGGCGGTTAAAACTGCCGCTATGGGAGCAAAACCGACCTGCGTCGGTTCGTCAAATCCTGCATTTTTCGTAGTCCGTGTCGGTGGACTTCGCTCTAGTAGCCGCGAATTCATTCGCCAGACTCTTAAACGGAACTGACGTTAATTAGCCCTGTTTCACTTCATCGGCGTAGCTTGTACGACGCACAAATTGGAAGGGTCCAGCCACCGATCCCCATACATGTTCATCGGTTTCGGGATCTCGTCCGCGATCGTGGCTGATAAATTGTTGGTCGTCAATCTCAAATTCACTATCCAAATACGTAGTCTTGCCCTTGCGAACCACCATACAGGCTTTACCAGGCTCTACCCGCCCCTTAAAGCTGTGTCCAGTCCACTCTACGATCATGTTGCAACCGGGCAATTTTTCGAGATCGTCGGCTGTCAAGGTGTGCAACCGTTGCAGGTCACGCGAGGCACCATAAAACTTTTGTTCGTCTTTGACGGTGTAGTTTTCAATGACGATGCGATCGCCCTCAGCAATCAGTTTCAGTACGCGCAGTCGGTAAGGGTCGTTTAACGTATAGTCATAGGCTTGCTCAACAAACAGACCGACTCCAGACAACACCTCCAGGGGCAACGGGCGCATACAAACCCGGATATGAGCAAAGAAAGGTGGATTTTCAAAGGCTTGTGCCTGGTTACTAAAATCGGCTGCCATCCAACGAGCCAGAGTGCCAATATCGGTGGAATGCGTCATAGGTTCTATGCGGTTCTTTAAAAGGTTGATAACTCAAATTTTAGAAGGGAATGGGGAATGGTTCGACAAGCTCACCAACAGGGGAGTGGGGAATGGGGTGTGGGGTGTGGGGAGAGACTTGTAAGTAAAGCCACCTGTAGAGTCTGCTGTTAATCATCAACTTGCAATTTTGCCGACGGAGTAGTTACCTCGACGGGTTCCAGCAGCAGTTGATAGAGTTGGCGACGAAATTGGGGATTGAGGTAATCCTGACGAAGGTCATCCCATGTCTGCAAGGCAGTGTCTCGTTCCTGGTGAATAGTGGCGTGTAGCTCTGGCATGACAGTAGATTGGGGCAATTCATCAGTCAACAAATCCAGCAACACCTGACCATCCTGAACTTTGCCTAATCGCTCTTGCAAGTCTTTGATCTGATCAATCCAGGTTTGAAACGCCTCTCCATAAAACTCAGCAAAGAACTCGGCTTGATAGCGCACCTGCTTACAAAGTTTGCGGAGGTCGTGTAGGGTGGGGCTATTGTCTGGAGAGATGTCGGCTTTGGCAATCAACCAGGCTGGATGCAGCAGCAATTTAGACACGAGTGGGCTGAGCAAATCGGGCAGGGCAACCAACAGAGGAAATCGGGCAGGGGGTTTGAATTTTGGTTTGTCGAGCCAGGTCGTATAAGCCGATTTGAGGTCGTGATAGGTTGTGTCAGTCAAGCTAGCTTCAGTGCCTGCAAAGGCTTTGCGTCGCTGTTTTTGTAGCACTGCAATTCCCTGGTTGAGCCAGTTTTGCTCAGGTTGGCTCAATCGGGGTTGATAGTCTTCCCGCAGGGTCGCTATTTGCACATCTAAATCTCTCAGACGACCCAACGTTCGAGCCAGAGTGCGGAGCCGTCGATCGCTAGCCGCCTTGGGCAGTTCTACCACTTGATCAAACACGTGTAGCGCAGTCCGTAGACGACGAATACCAACCCGCATTTGATGCAGATGTTCAGGATTCTTGTCTGCTAAAACTTTTTGTTCGCGTTTGATGATGCGCTGATATTGGTCACTAATAGTTGTGTAGGCAAGATCACCTAAGGTTAACGATGCGATGTCGTTTCCCTTTTCCGGTAATTGACCTTCTGCTGATTTGTATTGAGATGCATCTCCGTTTTGGCTTGTAACAACCATGGTTCAGTCAACCCTGCTATGGCGATGTAAGTTTGCAAATCTAACCCCGATTTGGAGAGTTAAACATTCTAACGCAGGGTTTAAAGGGGTCGAAATAACCTCGTGATATGTCTTTAAGAAAAACCATTAAGAGAGTTGTAGTTTTTTTTATTCTCCACAAGTAGACGTGTTAATTTTCTAAGTAATTTTACTGGTCTGACAATTTAGACCCTGGGTTTATGACTCACGCCCACCAGAGACAGCGATCGCACCCAGTTGCATCCTGGATGTATTCAGGAGCTATTGCAGGTTTAGCATTGAGTCTCAATGGGTTTTTGTCATTGCCTGCGATCGCACAAGTCACGTTGGATGGCAGTTTAGGGGCGGGGGGTGCGCTGGCGGGTCCTGATTATGTTGTGCCTCAAGCCGCAGGACGTGCAGCCGGAATCAACCTCTTTCACAGTTTTGGGCAGTTCAACATCCTCACTGGGGAATCTGTCACCTTTGAAAGCGATCCCACCATTCGCAACATTCTGGCACGGGTGATTGGCGGACCATCGAGGATTGAAGGCTTGCTCGCCACTCGCAGCCAAACGGCAAACCTGTTTCTGATCAACTCCAGTGGGATCGTGTTTGGGCAGGGGGCGCGACTGAATGTGGGTGGGTCTTTTGTCGCGACGACCGCGGATGGCATTGGGTTTGGCAATCAAGGTCAGTTTAGTGCGCTGCCTGCGATCGGAGAGGATGTCTCGCTGTTAACGATTGATCCGTCGGCGTTACGGTTTAACCAGGCAATGGGACAGGCGATCGCTCCTATCAACCTCACCTTACAGCGCGTCAGTCCCTTTGAAGTGCCTAACGGTCAAAGTCTGTTGTTAGTGGGTGGCAATGTCTCTCTGTTTGGCAATAGCACAGGCGATCGCCATCTTTTGCGAGCGAGAGGGGGGCGGGTTGAGTTTGCGGCTCTCTCAGGCACAGGAACGGTCAGTTTGCTACGAGACGCGGCAGGTCGTGATTTGCGGTTGGGGGTGCCGAGTGCGATCGGGCGAGCCGATATCTCCATTAACGGACGAGCAGAGATCAACGTCAGATCCGGGGGCGGTGGTTTCATTACTCTCTATGGGCGAGATGTGACGATATCGGGCAGAAGCCGTCTTATCAGCGGCATTGGCGATAACCTGGGCAGTGCTGGCAGCGCAGCAGGAGACATCCAAATTGATGCGACGGGTGCCGTCCGGATGGATGACCGCAGTCAGATCAACAACAACATTACCGATTCTGGCGCAGGAATTGGAGGCGACGTTTTAATCACAGCGCGATCGCTCCTGCTCTCTGGTCAAGACACCCTGATATCGGCCAACACCAATAGCCAGCGCACCGAAGCGTGCAACGTGCAAGCCTGCAACGCCGGAAACATCATCATTCGAGCAGATAACCTGACCTTTACCAACCCAGAACGGTATAACGGAGACGATGGAGCAGGGCTACAATCCAACACCCGGGGCATTGGCAACGCTGGTAACATCGACATCGAGATTAATGGAGACATCCTGCTCAATCACCGGAGTCGTATTGAAAATCGCGTCCGAGGAACCAGCCGAGAAAATCCCAACGTTCGTGGCACTGGGGGAACTACTACCCTCGAATCAACCAACCCACAAGGCAGCATCACGATCGCCAGAGAGAGCCGCATCAATAGCACGACCGACGCCAATGGACGGGGTGGGTCGGTTATCTTAATAGCTCCGAGACTGGTCAATATCACCGGACGCCGTAGCGGAACCAGAACCAGAAGCACGATCAGTGTTGCAGCCGAAGGCAGTGCCAGACAACCCGGAGGCAATATCGAGATCACAACCAACCTGCTTCAGGTACAGGATGGAGGGTTTCTCAATGCCTCCACCTCAGGACGTGCCGATGCAGGCAACGTGACCCTAAACGTTGGTCGATTAGAGGTCACTACGGGAGGCGAGTTAGAGGTATCGACTACCAGTGGCGGATCAACCCCAGGATCAGCGGGCAGTATCAGCATTAACGCGCCGGGGGGCAGTGTTCTTGTCTCAGGACGACGCTATGGAGACAACAGTGAGATTGCCGTTGACACAGAGGGGCGATCGCGCGGTCAAGGTGGCATTATCTCCATCACAGCCGACACGATCCAGGTTCAAGGTCGGGGAGAAATTACGGCGATCAACGGCGGTCAAGCTGGCAGTGGCAGTATCACCCTCAACTTTCGGCGTTTATTGGAGCTGACTCAGGGTGGGCGCATTAATGCTCGAACCGACTCCCAGGGAAATGCAGGTGATCTCACCATCAACGCCAACGGCGGAGACATCTTGCTTTCAGGAAGCTCTCCAGACAATGGTCGCAATGCCGGGTTATTCGCCACCACACGCAACCGTGGTAACGCAGGCAATATTTTGATCAATGATGCCAACCAGATTTTGATCGAGCGGAGGGCTGTGATTGCAGCGGGCACCGAGTTAGATGACGAACAACCCCTTGCTGAATTGACCGGGCAGGGAGGCAACTTAACGATTAATGCAGAGCGGATTCAGATCGCAACTGGGGGTGGAATTTTAGTCAACAGTGATGGTCTGGGGGCAGCCGGAAACATGGTCATTAACGCCCCTGTCGTTCTTCTGGTTGACAATGGCAGAATCAGTGCTGAGACTCAGGTGAGCAGCGGTGGCAACATCACCCTGGATGAACTCCGATTGCTGTCTGTCAACAACAGCAGCATTTCTGCCTCCACGGTTGATGGCAGGGGAGGTTCATTAACGATCAACGCTGCAAATGGCAGAGTTGAGGCGAGCCGCAACGGGTCACTGACGGTCGCAGCATCCGGAATCGGTTCACCTGGCAATCTCAATCTCACGGCTCAATTTCTAACTCTCCAGGAGGGGGCTCGCATTGCTGCCACGAATGTGTCCTCCAATGTAGCGGACACCGGCAATATCCGTCTCAGCGGGTTGGAGGGCTTAGTGGTCGGCAGCAGTCAGATATCCGCTTCGACTCAGACTGGACGAGCAGGCAGTGTGGCGATCGCCGCTGACACAATTCGCTTGCAGGGCACTGGGGGACTGGCGGTAGAAGCAACCAATGGTGGCAGTGCGGGCAACCTGAGCATTACCAGTACTCGCTTGGTCGCTCAAGATGGGGCACGAGTTACCGTGAGTAGCACCAATCAGGGGTCTGCCGGAAGTTTGCGCGTGACTGCCAGAGATGTTGTGCTAGACAATGGGGCTGGTTTCACAGCAGAAACGACAGGAGGCACTGGGGGAGACATTCGGCTCCGCATCCTCAACTCATTACGGTTAACCAGTGGCAGCGATATTTCTGCCTCAACGGTTTCAGGTAGTGGCGGCAACCTGATCATCAATGCTGGGGGCAGTCCTAACCAACACCAACAAGCCGAACTACGACCCACAAATTTAATCAGTCTAAATCGCGGCAGTCGATTGTCTGCCAGGGCAACGGGCACCGGGAATGCAGGAAGCGTGGCGATCGCCGTTCGACAGTTGCTTCTAAACGACCAGCCCGGAGTTCCAGAGCCAAGCGGAATTTTTGCCTCATCCGTCTCTGGAATCGGCGGAGACGTGACCCTCCAACAAGTAGAAGCGTTAACCCTTAACAACAGCCGCATTTCTGCCTCCACTCAAACCGGACGGGGTGGCTCATTAGCTATTCAGGGGATGGGCAGCGACATGACACTCAGTGGCACGGGTGGCTTATTTGTGGAGGCGATTGGGACTGGCTCAGCAGGAAATATCGAAGTCATCACCCGGCAACTCACCCTCCAAAATGGAGCCCGCATTTCGGCTGCCAATCGTTCCTTTTTACCCGATGCCAATACAGCTAGCAACTTTGGCAACATTCGCTTACAGGGGTTGGAAACCCTGACCGTAAACAACAGTCAAATCACGGCTTCCACCCAAACCGGGCGGGGAGGCAGCTTAATTGTGAATGCAGCCAATGCCGTTCAACTCAGCGGCAATGGCGGACTAACCGTAGAAGCCACAAGAAACGGAGGGATTGCCGGAGATCTACGCATCCGCACTGGACAACTCAGGGTCGAGGATGGAGCACGAGTCACGGTCAGTAGCCCTCAAGGGCAGGCAGGCAATCTCACCGTTGCAGCGGATCAAATTCGGCTTGACCGGGGAGAATTGGACGCCGAGACTGGCTCACGAGGAGCCAACCAAGCCAACATTCAACTGCGCGGATTAAATGTGTTGGTGTTGCGAAATGGCAGTCAGATTTCGGCTCGTGCCTTTAGAGATGGCAATGGAGGAAACGTCGAGATTGATGCTGGAAACGGGTATGTCGTCGCAGTACCCAACGAAAACAGCGATATTATCGCCAATGCAGAAGGTGGCAGTGGGGGTAACATTAACATCACCACTCAAAGCATCGTCGGTTTGATCGAGACAGACTCACTTGACCCGCGTAACAACCCGATTAGCGAGATTAACGCCAGTTCTGAGTTTGGTTTGAGTGGCAATATTGTCATTAACACCCCCGGCATCGAGCCAGGGCAAGGGTTGTTGGAGTTACCTGAGAATGTAGTGGATGCATCTCGCCTGGTAGCTCAGGGCTGTGCCGCAGGTAACACAGCCGCACAGGCTCAAAGTGAATTTGTGGTAACTGGACGGGGTGGTTTGCCCCCGAATCCGGAGCAACCGTTACAGCAAGCAACGGTGATTGCAGATTGGGTCAGTTTAGATCCGAGTCATGCCAACCCCAGTCAAGCGATCGCCCCCAACGCACACCCAGATCAGGGCATTGTGGAAGCCCAGGGATGGGCGGTTGATGATGCTGGGCAGGTGTTTTTAATTGCCGATGCATCACTGACCCCTGCCTATTGCAGTTTGCGTTAATGGTGCTGGCAATTTTTGCCTGCATTGATTTGCCAGGTGCTAACCCCTGGCTGACGCCTCACAAAACTGGGGTGTCCACTTTAGAACAGCGTCACCGCATCTCCTGCACGAGTTGCTTCAGCACTACCTCAGGCGATCGCGGTTGCCATCCCAATTCTTTTTGTGCCTTGGTTGCGTCCACTCGCACACAGCGATCGTAGAGATAGTGAACCCGTTCGCGACCGATGGGGGGTTGCCATGAGAGCAGGCGACCGATGGGGTCAAGGATATTACCGACCAACCGGACGATTGGCTCAGGCACTTCCTTGGGTTCTGGGATGCCCGATTCTTGGCTGAGAACGTGGAACATCTCACGGGTGGTCATATCTCCCGCCGAGAGAATGTAGTAAGACCCTGGCTGACCCTTTTCGGCAGCCAGAATCATGCCCTCCACCAGATCATCGACATGCACGATTCCAGTGACGCGATCGCCCGCTAGCCAAAGCTTCAGCCATCCTTTCAGAAAGGTCTTAATCGCAGGACCAAAGTGGGGGTCATCGGCTCCAAAAATCCCAGAAGGCATCACACTGACTACGGGGAAGCCTTCGGCGGCGTATTGATCGACCAGTTTTTGGGCGTGATATTTGGTGCTGTCGTAAGCCGAGGAAAAGTCTTTTTGCGTCCGTTGAAAGGTTTCGTCGATTACCTTTCCCTGCGTGTCCCCAAAAATACCGATGGTGCTGCAATAGACCATTTTCGAGATGTGGGCGGCTCTGGCGGCTTCCAAGACAGCACGAGTGCCATCGACGTTAATTCGCTCCATTTTGGCAGCATCGACCAAGCCCAACTCGACATAGGCAGCAATGTGAAACACCGTATCCACACGGGTCATAGCGGTTGCCAGGGTAGAGCGATCGCCAATGTCGCCATAGACCAACTCAATATCACAATCCTTCAAGCGGGAGAGATCGCTCGATCGCCGTACCAAGCCAACCACCTGGTCACCCCGATTTAGCAAGGTTTTCACCAGGTGAGAACCTGTAAACCCATTTGCCCCTGTCACCAATGCTTTCATCGTTTACAACGCCTTTTCGTAAATCCGGTAGGTTTTATAAATTGTGGCACCTGTGGCTTCAATCACTTTACGGGAGGGCATATTGTCCTCATATACCCAGGACAACTCAGCACGGCGGTAAGGTTTACGTTTTTCGACGCCATGCTTCATGCCAATGTGAATTAACCCCAATGGCACCATGCGGCGGCGGTGTTCGGGCAGAGCGCAGATCGCAATCACGCGAGCCGTATCGATTTGGCGTCGATACCAGAGAAACTTGAGAATACCAAGCCAATTCAATTTGCCGTTGACCCGCTTTAACACGAGGTTATAGTCCGGCAGGGTCATAAAGAAACCGACCATTTCACCCTCATATTCAGCAATCCAAAAAATCTCCGGATCAACCAGATCTTGCAAGGATTTGGCTTCCTCAAAAAATTCCTCTTCCGTGCGGGGGGTGGAACTCCAGTTATTGGCAAAGGCTTTGGTGAAGAGGTGATATAGCCCTAGTACGTCTTGCTTGAATGCATCGCCTTTGAGATGAAGCTGGCGGAAGGTCACGCCTGATTTCAGGGCAATGCGATAGCCCTTTTCAAACTCATCGGGTAGGGGGCGATCGAGGGGTAGATCGTAGGCATAGGCATCCTTCGCCTTGTGCCAGCCATTCTGTTCTATGAACTGCGGGTAATAGGCAGCGTTGTAGGGCATCATCAAATAGGGCGGCGAGTCAAACCCATCCACCAGAAACAGACAATTATTGTGGGTAGACAGGTCGATGGGTCCTCGTGCTTTCACCATGCCCTGTTCGCGCAACCACTGAGACGCCGCATCCAGAAGAGCCTGAGCGATCGCCCCATCATTAATGCACTCAAAAAAGCCAAACAATCCGATCGCTTCCCCTTCTCGCTCGATCAGGCGTTGATTTACCGAGGCGACAATCCGACCAACGGCTTCTGCTCCATTGGCCCCCGTCTGAACGGCGATGAACTGTTGCAACTTGCCATATTGAAAAAATGGATTGGTCTCAGAAAATTGCTTGGCGATGCTGCTGCGGATAGGCGGTACCCAATTTGGGTCGTTGGCGTAGACACGATTAGGAACATCGAGAAACATTTCCTGCTGTTCCGGTGTGGTGACTACTTGAATTTGAAATGACGCCGTTTGAGAAAGAACATTAGTCATAGGGGTAGCGATCGGGGTGCTAATTAACGCTCATCAGAACAATATCAAAGACTGTACACAAGCCAGGGCGTAACTTCAACGATGTCTTGTGGGATGTACCCAAATTCTGTTCTCAAAGGACTGTCACTTCTGTTACATTTTATTGCACTCAAAGCACAAGACGAGAGTCAATCTGCAAAAGTAGAAAAGTCGATAACCATCGTTTAGGTGCTTGATTAAGTAGAAAAACCTTCAATTTGATTCGTCAATTCGATCGCAACAGAATCCTTCCTTTTTGATTACCTGAATCTCAAAAAACTTTAGATTCTTTTAACAGTTTTAATTACGTCCCTAGAGCGTTTCGCTAAATTTGCTGCGATGCAACCAGTCAATTTAGCGATCAATTCATTTCGTATTTCCTACTCGTTTTTTCCAATTTGGGCGATCGCCTTGGCGATTAGCTCTGTGTTGTTCTGTTGTTGAATTAAACCGATGTATTTCCCAGAGCATCTCAAGGCTCTGTTGTTTTTTCGTTGCAAATCAATAGAGGTTTGAGCCTCTCTATAGGTGTCATTTCAGCCCTCAGAGTTAGGGCTTGGGGTATTTGTGTTTGTATAAATACCCAGATTTTTTGGCGCATGAATTTACAACTCTACTGTGAACTAATTTGTTTGATCAAAATAGTTGACTCGCTTGATAACTCGATCAATAGGTTGCACCTACGCTTCGACAAATATGTCTGGAGGGAGTTGTAAAAGCGATCGCCAAATTGTCTTTATAAATGAACTAGTCCAGGGTTTTCTAATAGCAGAAATATCCTTCGCAACCCTGTTTAGAACTCTGCTTCTTCACGACACGTTCAATCGCAAATCAGTATTTCACTTTATCCACTTCACAAGGAAAAAGATATGTTCAAACTGGGTCATACTCGTCATTGGATGCCAATTTTAGGAGCACTGTTACTGTCAGCTTGTGCGAATACCAACTCATCAGGTTCAAATGAAACGGCTGATGCCAATGCTGAATTCAGTGCCGCTAGAGGATGTACCAACATTGGCGTTTTGTTGCCTGAATCTGACTCTTCAGCCCGTTATGAGGCTTACGATCGTCCCCTGCTAGAGCAAGAAATCAAAGCTGCATTGCCAGAAGCAACGATTCAATACGCCAATGCCAACAACAGTGCTGATACGCAACAAAACCAGGCAGAAGCTGCACTCACTAAGGGAGCTTGCATCCTGGTGGTAGGACCCAATGACAGCGAAAAAGCCTCTGTGATTGTGCAATCTGCCAAAACAACCGGAGTACCTGTAATTGCGTACGATCGCCTGATTCAAGACCCAGACCTGGCATTCTATGTCTCCTTTGACAATAAGCGGGTCGGTCAATTGCAGGGGCAATACATCGTCGATCAATTCAAAGCTGGCAACTTTGAGTTAGAAAAGGGTGCCAGTCTGGTCATGATCAACGGTGCTCAAACCGACAACAACGCTCTCCTATTCCGCGAAGGCGCACTCGAAGCCCTGCAACCCCTGGTCGATAGCGGCGACATCAATCTGGTGTTTGACCAATACACCCCCAACTGGGACAACGGCAGAGCGCAATCTCTGATGGAAGGGGTGTTAACCAAAGAAGCCAACAATGTGCAAATTGCTTACGTTGCCAATGACGGCATGGCAAACACCGTGATTGCAGCACTGCGGGCACAGCGGTTAAACGGCAAAGTGTTGGTCACAGGACAAGATGCCACCCTGACAGGCATCCAAAACATCCTCACAGGCGACCAGGCGATGACCATCTACAAGCCGATTATTGAAGAGGCTCGCGCCACCGCTCAACTAGTCGCTGCCCTGAGTCGGGGTGAAGATACAAGCTCCATTGTTAACGGTGAAACAGAGGTTGTTGGCGGAGAACAAATCCCTTCGGTGTTGGCAACCCCCGTTGTGGTCGATCGCACCAACGTTGAAGAAACCGTAATTCAGGATGGCTTCTTGACTCAAGAGCAGATCTGCCAGGGACTGCCAGCCGGAGCAGGGGATGTTTGCCCGTAAGCGTCGGTAGGTAAAGGGGTAGAGGAGTCATTCACTCTCCCACTCCTCCACCCCCCACTCCCTTACTCCCCACTCCCTACTCCCACCATCATTACAGGAGGATATAAAGTGCAATGACCGATAGTTCAGTCTCGATCGCAGACAATAATTCAGCGATCAATCAACAAGTCCCCCGGTTACAACTGCGGGGCATTAACAAGTCGTTTGGTGGGGTTCACGCCCTCAAGAATGTTGACTTTGAAGTGTACGCCGGAGAAGTCGTCGGATTAGTTGGTGATAACGGGGCAGGCAAATCAACTCTGATCAAAACCATGTCCGGTGCCTATGTTCCTGATGAAGGCGAGATTTTGATCGATGGGCAGCCTGTGACGATCCAAAGCCCGCAGGATTCCACCCGATTGGGCATCGAAACGGTTTATCAAGACTTGGCACTGTGCGACAACCTGGATGTCGTCGCCAACCTGTGGCTAGGGCGTGAAGCGCATCGTCCGCTGATTCCGGGATTTCTCGACGTGATGGATGAAACCGAGATGGAACGGCAGACCATCGACGTACTCAAAACCCTGGATGTGAAAATTCCCTCGGTGCGATCGCCCGTAGCGGCTCTTTCGGGTGGACAGCGACAGTGTATTGCCGTGGCTAAAACCATTCTGCGCCAACCCAAAGTTGTTCTGTTAGATGAGCCAACGGCAGCTCTGGGGGTAGCGCAAACTCGCCAAGTTTTGAATCTGATCCTGCGGCTAAAGGAGCGTGGATTGGCAGTTGTGGTCATTTCCCATAATTTACATGACGTTTTTGAAGTGACCGATCGCATTATCGTCATGCGCTTAGGGCAACGAGTGAGCACCTTTGAAACTCGTAACGTGCCCCGTGAGCGAGTGGTTGCCTCTATTACGGGAGCAGATACGGCTGCTACAGCGGCAAACGATATTGCCTGATTGAGAACTATAAATAAGGATTGTTAATCATGAAAAGCTTAGATCAGGACGCTCCTCAAAAGCCGGATGGGGAGATCGTACCTGCACCTACTGCCTCTAGCCCAGCCCCTCGCGAACCCTTTAGCTTGCGATCGCTGATGCGAGGCGATTTAGGATTCATCCCCGTCTTATTAACACTGGCGTTAATCACCATTTACTTTCAACTGACGACCAATGGCGTTTTTCTGCAAGCCCGGAACCTGTCTAACCTGACCCAGCAGATTGTCGTCATTAGCATTTTGAGTGTGGCAGCCGTTTTGGTGTTGCTGTTGGGCGAAATTGACCTGAGTCTGGCTGCTGTTGCCCAGGCTTGTGCCGCAATTATGGCAGTAACATCGGTTTACCAAAACTGGAACCCCTGGCTTGCCATGCTGGCAGGTTTAGCCGCCGGGGCACTGATCGGCTTAGTCAATGGCTTCTTTGTGGCGGTGTTACGAGTGCCCGCGTTTATTGTGACGTTAGCGGGTTCTATCGGTTATGCCGGATTTTTGTTGTTGGTGCTGGGGCGGCAAACCACGCTCATCGTTCGCGACCCGACGATTCGTGCGCTCGCACCGACCTATCTTGATGAAGCTCTGGGCTGGGGCATTCCCCTGGTGCTGGTCGTGCTGTATGGATTGGGCACCTGGTACGAACGCCGCAAACGGATGCAAGCGGGGTTGAGTGTGCCACCCGTCTCTCGCTCGATCGCAAAAGTGGCGATCGCCGCAGCAGTAGCCCTCATCCTGGTCTTCTTATTTGAGTCTTATCAAGGTGTGCCGCAATCGGTGATGATTTCGCTGGCATTAATCGTCGCCTTCTGGCTGATTCTGCGGAGAACTACCTTTGGTCGTCACCTCTATGCCGTAGGGGGCAACGCCGAGGCGGCTCGTCGCGCTGGCATCAACGTCGTTCGCATGAAAATGCTGGTGTTTGTCCTCGCGTCAACCCTGGCAGCCCTGGCAGGCATCATGCTCACTTCTAGAAGCACAGCCGTTGCGACCCAAATTAGCTCAACCCTATTGCTAAATGCGATCGCCGCTGCGGTAATCGGTGGTGTCAGCTTGTTTGGGGGACGAGGCTCAGTCTGGGCAGTGGTGCTGGGTGCGTTGGTGATTGGCAGTTTGGATAACGGTCTGGATTTGCTCAACCAAGACCAAAGCGTTAAGAGCATTGTCCAGGGAGCCGTGTTGCTATTGGCAGTGACAGCCGATGCCCTTGTGAGGCGATCGGGACTCAAAACCGGACGATAGCGTCAAAATAATCTTGCCTTAAAGAAGCCGGAGGTTTTTGAAAACTCCCGGCTTCTTTGCAATTAAAAGCTTCAATAATTCCAGTGGGTTGTTTCATTTGAATACTCTCTAAAGATGGAGAATCCAGCAACTAATTCCCTGACGAGAATGTAACCTTTGCTAGAGGAGTTAACCAGTCCTTGTTTCTTACTCTAAATATGCCATCTGTCAAATAGCTTAATCTGCTCGAATGTACCGGGCTATTTATAACGTGCACATTTAAAACTGCAACCAAGGAGTTGTTATGAATCGATTCCAATCACTTCTCAAAAAACTACAACTAGAAAAGGTCATCATTGCTTTTTTGGCAGGCATTCTGTTACTTGTTACAGGTTGTACTCCAGCAGAAGCAAAAACACCCCTTCCGGCTCCTGAAGTCTCTGGGCAAGGAGGAACTTACAACCAGCGTTTTGGACAACAAACTGAGTTGTATGATCCGATTCAAGAGCGCAAAGGCGGTATGAATGAATACAGCGATGTTGACCCCCGTGCTAACACAAGACCTGTCAACCAAAAAGCACAGGGATTAGTTGAAAACGCCGAAGAAAACATTCAAAAAGTACAATCTCCTCAAGAATATGCTGAGGATTATCGCAGCGGAACTCCCTTGGGTCAGCGCGTTAAAAATGTCGTTGGCAGTGTCACTGAAGCAGCTGAAAATACAGCCGAAGATGTTGTTGAAGGCACCAAGCGAGGCAGTGAAAATCTGAGAATGAATGCTCGTGAGGCAGGCGACGAATTGACCGAAGACGTGCGCCATGGAGCGAATGAGAATGCGAATTCCGCTCGCGATCGCGCTGATCGCACCGTTAAAGGGGTTCAACGGGGTGTCACGGATGCTGCCAAAGAGTTGAACAACAACCGTCGATAAATAACCGTCGATCGCCATTCCTCTTACTCTCTTATCTCTGCCATATCCTCCCTCATTTTGAAGGGAGGATTTTTTATATGTAGTAACTGTCAAGATATAGCAGTCCTATCTGATTTGTGAAAAAGGTGATTTGTGAAAGTGCCCGCCCAATGGGCGGGCACTTTCACAAATCATTTAGGGTTTCTATATAGGATAAAAACCTTCACAAATCCCGTGTACCTCTGGTTAACCTTCAGTTAAAATAAACAATTCCCTTCATTTTCTGAATCAAAAACGAATGCGATCGGAGCCTTTAACGTGACATCATCTGCATTTCTTTTAAGCCGAATAGCATTGCAATTTGATCAAGTATCCGCTGATTTAATTAACAACATTTCTGCCTGTGTTATTTCACCCGGAAATTATCTATGGTTGGGGTCTGACGAATTAACCACAATTGAGCGGTTATCCAGCCTGGAGTCAAATCGTTATGGTGAGCACAAAACCTTCGCGATCGCAGATTTTATCGACTTACCCGACGAAGAGGATGAAGTTGATATCGAAGGAATGGATTACAGCCATTCCTATTTGTGGTTTACGGGTTCTCATAGCACCAAACGCAAAAATGCCAAAGGTAAAAATGCCGAAAAAGATATTCAACGTCTGACCGAAATCATCTCCGAAGCAAACCGTTATACGATCGCCCGCATCCCTTTAGTTGAGGGAGAATTACTCAAGTCTTGCAACCATCCCGATAAACTTCACAAAGAACTCACCGCCGCTACACTACAGCGCACCGAATCCGGCAACATCCTCATTGATGCCCTCCAGAACGATGAGCATCTAGGAGCATTTGTTGCGAACCCATTACCCAGTAAAGAAAACGGATTTGATATTGAAGGATTAGCCGTTCATCGTAATAAGCTATTTTTGGGTTTGAGAGGACCCGTCCTGAGAGGATGGGCAATCATTTTAGAGATTGAAGTCGAAGATTCTGGCTCTGGAGTCCTTACCCTTAAGCCTTGCAATAAGTCAGGACAACTGTATAAAAAGTATTTTTTGAATTTGGATGGGTTAGGCATCCGGGAGTTGTGTCTGTGTGGCAAAGATCTCCTAATTTTGGCAGGACCAACGATGGATTTAATTGGGGTCAATCGAGTATTTCGGCTCAAGCACATCCTGGAAGAATCGGATCATAACCTGTTTGACCAAGACAACAAGCGTCTAGAGCCATTATTTGATCTGCCTTTCAACCCTAAATCCGACAAAGCTGAGGGGTTAGCCCTGACATCGTGTCTGGGGCAATCTAGTGCCCTGTTGGTGATGTACGATGCGCCCGATGCTCAACGGTTTTTTGGAGCGGATACCGTTTTAGCCGATGTGTTCAAATTGTAGGCAATTTATTCATCTCATTATTCATCTCACCCAACCCTCTAACGGGATCATGCTGTCGGATACTCCACCCGGATGAAGTGCGGTATCCAGGGTCAACAGTAGGGTTGAAATAGTAAGGATGAGATAACAAGTAGGGTGCATCAACACTCAAGCTCCGATTGAGCCGCCCTGCACCAATTCCTAATTTTTTGTGTTGTTGTGTAAGGATAACTGCAATGGTGTATTCCCTCAGTCAGTTCAAGGCTGTTCTGAACGGTCTGGGTTATAACTTGGGACCAGACGGACATGGAGGTAATTACGGTAATCTGCTCGACTCCTACACTCAAGCTGCGATCTACGAGTTTCAGACAGAACATCGCCTGCCCAGTACAGGAGTGTTAGACTCAGCAACCATTGAAAAAGCACGGCAACTTGTGCGTAATCTGCAACATAGCCTCAATCTTGCCGTCAATGCCCAACTACCCGTCAATGAGTTTTACGGGGTTAACACCGTAAAAGCCGTCATGCAGTTTCAGAAGACGTATGACCTACCCATCACCGGAATTGCAGGTTACGCTGTCCGTAAGTGCCTGGATAACATCGTCAAACAGCAATTACGCCAACAACTGAACTCGCAAAGAGTCTCGGTATGAGACTTGACCATCTCATGCTGTATAGCGATCGCGCAACGAGTACTATACAAAGCGATATAGCCTTAGCCCCATTTGATCGAGCGGAGGTGAATCAGGGAGCTTTCCCAGCATCAAGGTTTTGAGCCATTGCCTTTGCCCTAAGCTTGCTGACCAAAACTAAAAACCAGTTTGAATCGCAAAGGCAACAAATGCTGTACGGGTTTAGCACTGTGCCAAACCCCTTCCCAACGCTGATTTGCCTATAAAACTCTTTAGATCGATAGATCGATATAAATTTAAGGGCGATCGCAATCCACTACCGCAGGAACAGACCCACGGTTGTTGAAACGGTGTCCTAATCTCTAAGAACCCGTCCTAAGCAGAATATCCACGCCAAACAGCGACCAGCACTCCTTGAACCTGCACTTGCGGGGCTGGATATTCCATCGGGGAATAGTTTGAGTTGGCGGGTTTCAGCGTCACCTTGCTGCCTTTGCGATAATAGTGCTTCAGGGTTGTGCCTTCTCCCTCAACACGGGCTGCAACAATCGTGCCATCTTTGATGGTTTTAGGGTCTTGAACGGGACGCATGATGACAATATCGCCCTTGTCGATCAGTGCCTCGATCATGCTGTCGCCTGTCACTCGCAACGCAAAATCGCCAGGACGCAAAGCAGCACTGGAGAAATCCAGTTGCTCCTGAGTATCGGTAAAAGGCTCCACTAAAGAACCTGCGGCGATCGCCCCTAAAATAGGCACACCTTGAGACTGTAGAATACGGATGGTTCTCGCTCTGCCCTCAGTCCAGTCGATATAGCCTTTGTTACGCAAATGCTCTAAACGACTTTGAATCGGAGCAGGAGACTTCAGATCCATCGCCCTCATCATTTGACGAATCGAGGGAGAATGCTGATTTTGCTTAATGTAGTCAACCAGCCAATCATAGAGTTGTCGCTGGACTTCAGTTAAAGATTCCATAGGAGGTACATGAATACTGATGAGAGTAGCACTACGCCATCAGAACATTTGTACCACCAAAATTTAATTCTGTCTAGTAGATTTTCTTCAAATTAAATTTTTGATTGGGGAGATGACGCATCACTTGGTTGGGAGTCAGTCTAGCCATTACTTGAGACTTCCCCGGTTCATTTGTTCGCGTTCGATCGCCTCAAATAGTGCCCGAAAATTTCCCTCACCAAAGCCCTCTGCTGTTTTACGCTGGTGCTCAACAACGTAATGTTGTCGTTGAATCAGCTCAAAAAAGAAGGTAGGTTGACCAAAAATTGGTCGCGTAAAGGCTTGTAACAGCATCGCGTCGGGATTATGTGGCTGCCAATCAACCAACACCTCCTGAGCCGCGATCGCTTGCCACTGAGTCTCCGTCAGTTGAAACCCCGGTCGTTGCCGCAACTGCTCATAGTAGGTAGGTGGTACTGACAAAAACGGGATTCCCTGTTGGCGCAGATGGGCGATCGTTTCCACAATATCAATGGTTTTTAGAGCAACATGCTGAATGCCAGAACCACGATTGTGATCCAAAAACTCTTGAATTTGAGAACTGGGTGACGCCGACTCATTGACGGGCAGTTGGGCTGTCCCCTCTGGATGCACAAGCACTTGACTGCACAACCCCGAATAGTTGGTTTGAATCGCAAACGTTTGTCGTCGCTCAAACCCTAAAACAGCTTCATACCAGTTTGCCGCCTGTTCTAACTGCCCTGATGCCACATTGAGTACAGCATGGTCAATCGCTACAAACGGGGCGCAGGCAGCTTCTGCACACTGCTGCAATTTGGTCGGGTGCTGTAATCTGCTCCATGTTAAATAGGAAGGGACAGCAGAAGACTCTATCAGGGTATGGGTCAAATCCCCCCATCCCTGAATCTGAAACCATTTTCCTTGAGGATGTAACAGACCTATCCACTGAGCAGGATGGTCTTGCCAGGACTGGAGCACCCTGGCTCCCTGAGCGATCGCCCGTTCCAGCACTCGATCAATCGACCTTACCCGCAAGGCAATATCTGACACACCCGCAGGATGCCGTTCGAGATAGTCAGCCACAGGGCTATCAGAGGTAAGCGGTGAGGAGAGTACACACTGTACCGCTCCACTGTAGGCAATGACAGTTTGGGTGTGAAGAGTCGAGGTGATAGCTGTAGCCTGAAACCCCAACCTCTGGACAAACCAATCTCGCCAAGCGATCGCGTCTTCAACGTAGAAATGGACGTGATCAATATCCATGCAACAACCCAATCAAAGGAATCAGTATGGCAATCAAACGAGCTGGTTACAACGGGTGCAGCGTTAAAACCCTCAGAGCAAGGGTCAATTACATCAATCTGGGTTAGGCACTTGGCGAATCAAGTCGCGGCTATCAAAACAAAATCCATCTTCACCGATCAGGGGAGAGAGAGGGGCTATGCCCAACCCACACAGGTCAGTTTTGTCCGTATTGCTGCGGTTTCATCGCCAAAATTATTATCCCGAACTCCGGTTAAATAGAATAACATTTGCCACTGTTTCAAAGTGCAGCACCCTACTACGATCTACCTTAAGACTGACTTACAGCCAGTGAGGCAGGACAAAGGCAATGGCTCAAATACTGATTTTGGGAAAACAAAAACCTGATCTGACGTGAATTCGGGATCAGGATTTCGGCGGTTTTAACCGCCGCTATCGGAGCAAAACCGACCTGCGTCGGTTCGTCAAATCCTGCCTTGTCCGGAGTTCGCGTCGGCGGACTTCGCTCTAGTAGCCACGAATTCATGCGCCGGGTTCTCAAGGAGATTTCTGAGAAAGAATCTACTCGTCGGTTTTTGGTAGAGGCATTTCGTGAAACGCCCTTACAGGTATTTTGTTTCCTGGAAATCTCCTAAACCGAACTGACGTTAATCTGGAGCAGTTGCCACCGACTGATCCAAACTCTGGGGTTTGTAGTGATGCGCTGGATATTGGTCAATATGTCGATATAGAACCAACGATGGTTGATCACAGCAGGTAAAAAATTCAACTGCTGCCTGACCGTTGTCTAACAACTTGACCTTTGGAGCTAAATCTTTGGGAGGGGCATTGCGCCATTGCCATTTGAACTCGCTCGGAGGTGCATTTACCAGTTGATGATGACTCCAATTACAGCGTTGCCCTAATGCCCCAAACTCCTGCAATTCTCGCCGAAAAATGGAAGCAATGATAAATGAGACAGGCGAGCGATCGCCCTCAATAACTTCCATAAAATTAGAGAGCGCACCCACGGGCTTTGGAATTTGGGAAAGGCTAGTACTACTGACCAACGCTTTTTCGAGTTGAGCCGTGGAGCTTAACTCCTCTGGCACTGCCCACACGACTCCTACGCCGCTCCCCTCAGACCGATAGAGGTAGCTCACCAGACGAAACCCTGACTTTAACGACAACCCCGGCAGTTTGAGTAGGGCAGCCGCCGGATTGACTGTACTAACAAACCATTGATCACGGACTTGGGGCGTTCCCACATCGGCATCTGCAACACCACCAAACGTAAATAGCCCACTCAAATCATCGAGTGACTCTGGCTCAGGTAACTCATCAACGCTCATGTCATAAGACGGTTGAGGTTGCTGTTCTGAATCTGGCAGCAACAATGTTTTTCTAATGTACTGCCTGACTTTTTCAATCGTGGCGAGAGAAAATTTTTGAATGGACATGAGCAGAGTAGCGTTACTGGATGGAAACAACAATGTCAGACCGCTACTGCGTCGGACAGGTGATAGTTAGGTAGATGGCACTGAGCCGCACAAATGCCAGAAAGTCAACGACGCAAACAATCCAATGAACCCTTTCAACGACTGCTCGGCTCAACTCAACTCTGTAGGAGACTTTCACGACTATACTACCTACACACTCGATCGCGAGTCCTCCGAGTAAATATTGAAATCAGGGACGGATCCAATTTAGTGATAAGTGAGAGCACCTTCTTACAAGGACGATCGCTTCAGGTAACTACATTTGCAACGATTGCAATCCTGCTATTGAAATACAAGTGAAATCAGGCTAAGTCTCAGTCAACAGATTTAAGGTGAATGAGAGATAGGAGTCGCATCTGGTGGGGTTGTCCAAACAACCTGCCGTTGCCCCGGTGCGATGCGGTTACTCTGCTCTTGCATCACACTCAACGACTGTCGAGGATCGAATTGGCGATTAAAACTGGTTTGTAGTTGAGCCACGCGGCCCTCAACCAGGGTTAGCTCAGTCTGTAACTCTTGTAATCTGGCTTGCTGTACTTGGTTATAAGGCACTAGCTTGACCAACGCTACCAGGGCAACCGCGCCTAGCACCACATTGGCAACCAACCGAGCACTCAACTCAATGGCGATCGCCCGATGCCGTCTGTGGTGAGCCTGACGCAACTGACGTGGCTGACGACGATGGGAGTCGATGGGAGTCCGTCGAGTAGAAGGGAGGGGTTGCAGTGGGGGGCGAGTAGGTTGCGTTGCATTCATAGCTTTGTCTCACATGGCAGAGGGGATCAAGGCATCAATGGTAAGCCAGCCATCAAAACTGATCGCCTAACTTTAGCATTAATCGACCCTGCTAGCCCTCTACCATTTATTGCTGTGGTGACAGTACACCTATAAGGCTACATTCAACCTCTATTTGTAGAGTTCCGTAGAAAGACGGAACGCCATAACAGCAGGCAGCAAAGCAACCACAAGAGCAATGTAGACTTGAGTATCTGATAGAGACATCTGTGAACAACTCCTTACTGTAATCGAGGAATAAACCAGCGTTGCTTATCGCATTTAAGCTAAAGACTAACGCCAAAGTGCATCAATGTCAGCTAAATTACCCCATTCTGGAGCCGCTTGTCATATCGTGTAACAAAAAGTGTAAATTAAATTGCTTTAGTGACAAAAAATAAAGCACTGGGGCGATCGCCAACTCATTATTAATGATTGATTTAGGAGGACAGCATTGCATTGGAAGACTCTAGACCAACTCGACTTCAATTTGAGCGTCAATTAAGACGGGTGCAGCGCGATGTGTTGCGAATGGGTGCTCTTGTCGAAAATTCTTGCTGGTTAGCCCGTAAAGCCTTGTTTGAACGAGATTTAGATGCAGCCAAGCAAATTGCTCTCCAGGATAAGCAGATTGACCAGTTTTATCGGCAAATCGAACTCGATTGCGTCAACTTAATGGCGTTACAATCTCCCGTAACGCAGGATCTACGACTGTTGAGTGCGCTGATGCAATTGGTGCGTGACCTGGAGCGAATTGGCGACTACGCCGACGACTTAGGCGAGATTGCCATCAAATTATTTCCTTACCCGACGCACTCATCCATGGCTGCGATTCAAACCATGCTTGATCGCTGTAGGGCGATGCTGGCGATGAGTTTAGCGGCTCTCTCTGATTTAGATGCCGAATCAGGATTAGATATTAAGGTCAAGGATGATGCGGTCGATTCTGATTATGAAACGCTGTATAACCTATTAGCGCGTCAAACAAACGTACAGGGAACAATTGAACCGATTATCTTGCTCGTTTTAGTAATTCGCTATCTAGAACGAATGGCAGACCATGCCACTAACATTGGCAAGCGAGTCGCCTATATCGTCACTGGGCAGCGATAGGTGGCGAGTCAACGATAGCCGTCGGAGTTTTTGAAAACTCCGACTTCCCGGTTCTGGGGCGGTAATTAAGAATCGAAAAAAATATCCTTCAAAATTTGACAGTTTTGCACTGAATACGAAAGTATAAATACAATGGAAAACGTGCAAAAATAGCTGAGATTTGTGCACGAACATCGGTGATCTCATTCAGTGTTGATGACCGCTGACTCCTAACAGTTTCCTCAGTGAGTAGCAAATATACCTATTTCCTCTCTCAAAGGTGTGGAGATGGCATATTCAGAAGGTTACTCCTTGGGGAAAGGTAAACACTTGAATGGCTTCTGACTAAATTTCATCTTGCCATAACCACTCAGTAGGGGAAATCGCAGGATGAAATGAGGATTGAACAGAATGAGTATTTCTGTACTGTTTTAGTTCAATTGTTTTGGTTACAGTCGCCTTCAAACATAGCCCTGCTGAGTTTGCTAAGAACGGGTTAAGAGCGCGGGTAATTAGTTTAGGAGTCAGGGAGCCAAACCCATTTAAGAAGGACCAATCGCTACATGGAATTCTCGATCGCAACGCTGCTGGCTAACTTTCCAGATGACAAGTTAGTTGCCCCCAAAGCACTGGAGAAGAAACTCAACTGTGAAGATGAGGAGAGCCTCCGTAAGCTCCAAATTGCCCTTGATGCACTGGAGAAAATTGGCATCTTAGTCAAGGAAAGAGGGAAATATCGCCGCATCTTTGAAGAGGATGTCGTAGAAGGCAAACTTCGCTGTTCGAGCAAAGGTTTTTGTTTTGCCATTCAGGACATCGAAGGCTCAGAAGACATCTATATTCGAGAGAGCCACCTGAGTACCGCTTGGAATGGCGATCGCGTCCTTGTCAAAGTGACGAAAGAGGGGAGCCGTCGTCGCAGCCCGGAAGGAGAAGTCCGGCTGATTTTAGAACGGGCTAACTCATCGGTGCTGGCACGAGTTAAACAGGCGGAGACGAGCTACCGAGCGGTGCCTCTAGACGATCGCCTGCTGTTTGAATTGGAGTTGCAGCCAAACGGACAGGGTTTAGATGAAACCCTGGACAAACTCGTTCACGTTGAGATTGTCCGCTATCCCCTGGGGCAAAACCCGCCTCTGGGGCGCGTGGTACAAATTTTGGGCAGTGATGCTCAAACTGCCTCTGATATTGATATTGTCTGTTGCAAGCACGATTTGCCGCGCCAGTTTTCGGATGCCGTGCTAGAAGCGGCGAAGGCATTGCCGAGCAAAGTCCGTAAAGCCGACTTGAAAAAACGCCTTGACCTGCGAGATTTGCCGACAATCACGATTGATAGCCCGGCAACTCTGGCAAGCTCGGCGATCGATGACGCCATTACCCTTGAGGAATTGGAGGATAACCAGTGGCGGTTGGGCATTCATGTGTCGGATGTCTCCTATTACATTCCGCATCGCTCACCCCTGGATCTGGAAGCACAAAAACGGGGTACCTCGATCCACCTGGGAGATGTGGTGCTGCCCATTCTGCCAGAACCCGTCTTTAGATGTTGTGCACTGGTTCCAGAGCAAGATCGTCTGGTGATCTCGTTGCTCATCATCCTGGATGAAACAGGTCAAGTGCTTGAATTTGAGGTTCAGCCTGGGGTGATTCAGGTGGACTATCAACTGAATTATCAACAGGCACAGGGCATTTTGTTACGCAACCAGCCGGAAGCTGCCGCTGCCGCTGCCTACCCGTTGCCCTCTGCAAAAGAGTTGGATGCCTTTAGCCCTATCTTTGACATGGTTGATCAGCTATATGCCTTGAGCCAGGGCATCCGTGCTCATCGCCAAAACCGGGGGGCATTTGAGTTGAATCTGCCAGAGCGCGTATTCCCGCCCGATGAAACCAGTCCAGAGCTAGCTAAGTTCCTGTCAACTAAGTTTGACTATGACGACGAGGGGGCACTGGGGGCGATGGTGGTGTCTTCTCTGCTGCCTGCCCGCTCAGTGGTGACCGAGTTAATGTTGCTCACCAACCATCTGATTGCATCGCACCTGAAGGCGTTGCAAGTGCCAGCGGTTTATCGCGTTCACCGTACTCCCGACCCGGCGGATGTGCAGGAGTTGCTGAAGCTGGTCAGCAACATGGGAATTGACTCCCATCTGGAGCAGGAAGATGCGGTTCACTCTCGTGATTATCAACGATTAACTCAGGCATTTGCGGAGTCAAAAGCGGAGAAAGTTCTAACTTACCTCCTGCTCTCAACCCTAAAACCTGCGGTCTATAGCACAACCCCCGGCACCCACTTCGGTCTGGCGTTGGAAGACGGCTATACTCACTTCACCTATCCGCTGCGCCGCTATCCTGATCTGCTGGTGCATCGAGTGTTGCATGCCGTGTTTGAGTATGGGCGCGATCGCCGTTCTACTCGCTCTAAAGATGCGGTCGATCTCCGCAGCAGCACCTGCCACGGGCAAATTAACTGGGGTGTATTGCCACCTGAGATTCACAGCGAGTTGGAGGAGAATCTGGGGTCGATCGCCATTCACCTGACTGAGCAGGAACGCCTGGCACAGGAGGCAGAAGCCGACCTGGAAGGGCTGAAGAAAGCTGAATTCATGCAGCAGCACACGGGTGAGGTGTTCCACGGGCTGATCACGGGGGTACAGTCCTACGGCTTCTTTGTAGAGATTGAGGAGTTGTTGGTTGAGGGACTGGTGCATGTCAGTTCCTTGAAGGATGACTGGTATGAATACCGTTCTCGTCAACAAAAGCTGGTGGGACGCAAGAACCGCAAGCAATATCGCCTGGGCGATCGCGTCGAGGTGCAGGTCAAGAGCGTTGACTACTACCGTCAACAGATTGACCTGGTGGCTGTTGGTGGGGGCAGTGAGGCTCTGGATGAAGATGAGGTGGATGAAGCACCCCTACCAGCGGAAGCAGTGCCGCTGTTGGGACACCCTGCTCATGACTATGACGAAGAACCCAACGACGGAGAAGAGTAACAATAAAGAGGTAGTCGTTGATGGTGTACTGTGTCTGCAACTTCTCCTATAACCCGACCTCTCATTCTGGGTGTAACTGGTGCATCGGGGTTAATTTACGCTGTGCGGGCACTCAAGTTTCTGTTGGAGGCAGATTACGCGGTTGAACTGGTTGCCTCCAAATCGACCTACATGGTGTGGCAATCGGAATCAGCCATACGAATGCCCGTAGAACCGCTACAACAGGAACAGTTTTGGCGACAGCAGGCAGGGGTGGAAACGGGTGGCAAACTCCACTGCCATCCCTGGGGCGATGTGGGAGCCTCGATCGCCAGTGGTTCCTTTCGCACTGCTGGCATGGTTGTCATGCCCTGTAGCATGAGTACCGTGGCTAAGTTAGCCAATGGTTTGAGTTCTGATCTATTGGAACGGGCTGCCGACGTGCAACTGAAAGAAGGTCGGAAGCTCATTTTAGTGCCCCGTGAAACGCCCTTTAGCTTGATCCATCTGCGCAATCTGACGGCTCTGGCAGAAGCTGGAGCCAGAATTGTGCCCGCGATTCCTGCCTGGTATCACCACCCACAAACCATTGAAGACCTGGTGGATTTTGTGATTGCGCGTGCCTTTGATCAATTGGACATCGATTGTGTGCCATTGAACCGTTGGGAGGGACGAGACAGTAAGGTAGAGGGGGAGGGAGACGCATAATGGAGCAAAGGACGTTGAAGCCATGGTGAGACTTGTACTGGTACTGGCGATCGCCGGAGGGTTAACACTTTTTGCGCTGCAAAACCTGACCCCGATTTCTCTGGTGATTTTGGGTGTGGCTTCCCAACCGCTGCCATTGGCGGTGTGGCTATTAGGGGCGATTGTCTCAGGTGCTCTGACAACATTGCTGATCTCTGGGCTATTCTCCGCCTCCAATGCCTTTGCGGCTCCTCGTTCAGCCCGCAAGCGATCGCCCAAACGAGTCTCTACCAATTCCTCACCCCGTTGGAATGCGGCCTGGAGCAATCCCAAGGCTGATACTCCCAAACCGCCTCGCAACAATCCTAGAGCGGCTACTCCGACTGGAGACGACTGGGAACCGCGCCCACCTTTGGAGGAGTGGGAGGATTGGGAGGGTTACGAGGAACCTGCCAAATCCTCATCCACGGCTCAAACCAGCTATGCCTCAGACAGCTATGCTCGCTCTGAAAGCCGCTATTCTCAGCCCGATGATTTCGTGCCCACAGCGCAGGAGCAGGAAGTCTGGGATGACTGGGACGAGGATGAGCCAGAGGATAGCCGCTACGAAGACCGTCCTTTAACGGAGGAAGACTCCATTCCCCGCCGCACCGACTTTGAAGTCCGGCAGGAACCCGTCGCCCGCTATCAGTCGGGCACAATCTATTCCTACAGTTATCGCAACCAGGAGGATCGGGAGGATTCCTCAGTCGGCAAAACGGAGGATGTCTATGATGCTGAGTTTCGCGTCATTACGCCCCCATACAACGCTGAGCCAGAAGAACCCACACTCAATGAGCCTGAGCCAATCTACGAGGATAAGGTTGAACCCGTTAACAACCAGGACGATGAGGAAGATTGGCTAGATGACGAGGAGGAGTATGACGAGGAAGAGTATGACGAGAAGGACGATGACGGGAGAGACGATGAGGATGATTGGGATGATTCAGATGATCGAAACAGGCGCGATCGCCCCAAAGGAGATTCCTCTGACGACTGGTAGGCAAGTACACCTCCTGGGACAAGTATGCAATTGACTGATGACAATTGACTATTAACCAGTGACCCATGACCCATGACCATGACGAATAAGATGTTTGACAATCAACTTTTAGACGGTGCAACTGTAAATCAACTGCTACGCGGTACAAATCTCTATCTCATCGGCATGATGGGGTCGGGCAAAACAACCGTGGGTCGCTTGCTGGCGATGCAATTGAAATACAAATTTATCGATACCGATACGATCATTGAGCAACTGACTCAAAAATCGATACCGCAAATCTTTGCTGAGTCTGGAGAGGCGACCTTTCGGGAAATTGAAACCCAGGTGTTGGGGCGAGTGGCAGCGGAAACCCGAACGGCGATCGCCACAGGCGGCGGAATCGTCTTACACCGTCAAAACTGGAGCTATTTGCATCACGGGGTTGTGGTCTGGCTCGATGTTCCGGTTGAACAACTATTAAAGCGTCTCAAAGGCAGTACCAATCGTCCTTTGTTGAATGACCCTGACCCCCAGCAAAAGCTGCAACAGCTTCTCGAACAGCGGCGATCGCTGTATGCCTTGGCAGATGTGCGGGTGAAGGTCGAAACCGAGGAATCACCAAATTCGGTTGCGGCGAGAGTGTTATACGCGGTTGGAGGTGCCATTCAGGCAAAGTTGGCTGAACAGCCTTTTCCCCCAAACAACTAGACTCCAGGCCGTGATTCCAGCCATAGTTCAGTAATCTGTTCAAATTGCAATTAATATTTGATACAAGATCCACTAAGATCGCTACGTTTCGTGTCAACCATTCCTACCTAACCTCTGATGCTCAACAGCGAATACATCCAAAAAGCTGAAGCGACCCGTGTTCGAGTGCTCAGCGAGGCTCTGCCCTATATTCAGCAATTCAGTGGACGCACTGTGGTTGTGAAATATGGTGGTGCAGCCATGAAAGAGAGTCATCTCAAAGAGACAGTGATGCGAGACATCGTGTTTCTCTCATGCGTTGGGTTGCGTCCTGTCGTGGTTCATGGGGGTGGGCCGGAGATCAACTCCTGGCTCGATAAATTGGGGATTGAACCGCAATTTAAAAATGGCTTGCGAGTGACCGATGCTGCCACGATGGATGTCGTCGAGATGGTGCTTGTGGGGCGGGTCAACAAAGAAATTGTGGCGATGATCAATCAAGTGGGAGGTTCTGCTGTTGGGCTTTGCGGTAAAGATGGCAACTTGATTAAGGCACGCCCGCAGGGGCAGGAGGAAATTGGGTTTGTCGGCGAGGTCAGCGGTGTCGATATCAAAATTTTGGATTCTCTCGTTAAAAGTGGCTATATCCCCGTTGTATCCAGTGTTGCGGCTGACGAGAAGGGACAATCCTACAACATCAATGCGGACACCGTTGCTGGCGAAATCGCCGCTGCACTGGGGGCAGAAAAGCTGATTTTGCTGACTGACACATCAGGCATTCTTAAAGATTACAAAGATGTCTCAACCCTGATTCCCAAGTTAGACATTCAAGAAGCCCGCCGTTTGATTGAGACAGGGATTGTTTCTGGAGGCATGATTCCGAAGGTCAACTGTTGTGTGCGATCGCTGGCTCAAGGGGTACGGGCAGCCCACATCCTTGACGGTCGCATTCCTCATGCTCTGTTATTGGAAATCTTCACCGATGCGGGAATCGGTTCCATGCTGGTCGCCTCTGAATTCATGTCGTAGAGGCTTACAAACCGTATATTTGTGGTATTTCATACCAAATTAGGTTTCAGAAGTCGGAGTTTTTCAAAAACCCCGACTTTTTGTTTTCATAAAAATGGGTTCTTCATGCTTGGCAAATTTTGGTAGAAACAACTATAATTCGGGAGTGAACCTTTGATTCTCCTAACCAAAACTCTGCCGTGTTTACTGCCGTTCGTCCTAATCCAACACTCAGTACGACTGCCGATCTGCCTCTGGATTTATTCGCTGCGATCCAGGACTTAAAACGTGAGATGAATGCCGTCATCTTGGCGCACTACTATCAAGACCCTGATATTCAAGACATTGCAGACTACATCGGGGATTCATTAGGGTTATCACGCCAAGCTGCCGCAACCGATGCTGAGGTCATCGTGTTTGCAGGGGTACATTTCATGGCAGAAACCGCCAAAATTCTCAATCCCGATAAGTTGGTCTTGTTACCTGACCTGAACGCCGGATGTTCTCTCGCCGATAGTTGCCCTGCCGATGCCTTTGCCCAATTCAAAGCGGCACATCCTAACCATCTCGTAGTGTCCTATGTGAACTGCACCGCTGAGATCAAGGCATTGAGCGACATTATCTGCACCAGTTCCAACGCGGTTGAGATTGTGCAGCAAATTCCTGCCGATCAGCCAATTATCTTTGCACCCGATCGCAATCTGGGGCGATATGTCATGGCACAAACCGGACGAGAGATGGTGCTGTGGGAAGGAAGCTGCATCGTTCACGAGACGTTTTCTGAGAGGAAGATTGTGCAGCTTAAAGTTCAGCATCCCACTGCTGAAGTGTTGGCTCATCCAGAATGTGAATCAACCGTTTTGCGCCATGCGGATTACATCGGTTCAACCACAGCCTTGCTAAAGCATTGCCAGCAGAGCCAGAGTTCAGCCTTCATCGTGGCGACTGAACCCGGTATTATCCACCAAATGCAGAAAAAAGCACCCGATAAGCAGTTTATTCCCGCTCCCCCGTTAAACCATTGCGCCTGTAACGAGTGCCCCCACATGCGGCTCAACACGCTTGAGAAGCTGTATCTCGCCATGAAAAACCGCACTCCCGAAATCACGCTGCCGGAATCAACTCGTTTGGCAGCTTTGCGCCCCATGCAACGGATGCTGGAGATGAGCCAGGGGATTAAGGGGTGAGGGAAAAAGAAGAGAGAAGAGAGAAAAAGAAATAAAGGCTAAAGGATGAAGGATAAAGGATAAAAAAGGGATGAAGGATCAAGAGAAGCTAGGAAGAGGCGATCGCACTACTCTCATGCTTTAGCCTTTGGCCTTCATCCTTCCATTTCCTATCCCTGAGCAAATTTCTCTAAACCATGCGTCAGGCAATCCACAATGCCCGGATCTTGTTTGAGGTCAGCGATCGCCTCTGCTTCAACTCGTTTGACGGTTTCTTGAGGTAAGCCCAACAGCCCAACAAGCTTGGTATAAGCAGCGGCTTCATCGGCGTTGATGGGGTCTTCATTGGGGGTGCGGGAACTGGACTGAATCACTTCGTAGCCCAATTTGAGCACCAATTCTTTCTCAGCATCCGTTTGTAGCTTGGGGGTCAACTCTTCCAGGGGAATGTTTTGCATCAAGTAGTCCTGGAGTTCCTGGCGGATGTGTTGCTGCTGGGGTGAGTCTGCTGCAAAGATGCCACTGAAGCGATCGAGCATGACATCAACTTCTTCTGCTGCCAGTTCGCTATCTGCCCAAGCCATCGAGGCAACGATGCGTAACAAATTCATCTGACGCGGCGAAATAGAGGGGGGTGGCGGTGTCTGAATCATGGAGGTTCCTCCTGGGTTACAGAGTGTGAGTAAATGCTTGTAACTGTGTCTAGAAGGCTATCACACAATTTTTGATAGACCCTCCACCGTAAGGGTTTTATAACGTCAGGAAATAGGGAGGGGAATGAAGAGTGGGGAATAGAGAATCGGAAGAGACGCGATTAATCGCGTCTGTACTGGGAAAAGAGCCACGATTAATCGCGTCTGTACTGAGAAAAGAGCCACGATTAATCGCGTCTGTACTGGGAAAAGAGCCACGATTAATCGCGTCTGTACTGGGAAAAGAGCCACGATTAATCGCGTCTGTACTGGGAAAAGAGCCACGATTAATCCATCTGGTAGGAAGCGCGATTAATTGCGTCCGTACATTGGGATCATTTCCCAAAATTAGGAGGGAATAATGGAAGCGTAAGCTCCTGCTTCCCCAATGAGTTGCGCTATGGTCAATTTGTATTCCTCGTCGTTGACATCCCTTCAGTTGTATGAGCACGCCCTTCAATGCCTTCACAACGGAGATTATCAGCAAGCCGTCACGCTGTTTGAGCAGGTGATTGAGGCAGAGCCAAATCGCTCAGCAGGGTGGTACTTAGGTTTGGCGCACCTGTTACAGGGGCAGGAAGAAGAGGCACAGATGATCTGGCTGATGGCGATCGCCGAGGCTGACTCAGAAGAAGCTGACCTCTGGACGGGTGAATTACTGCAAATCCTGCATTCTGAGGCAGAGCAGCGAGAACCCGCAGTTTCTGAGCCAACGGAAGATGAAGCACCTGTAAAAGAACAAGACATTCAGCAGGAACAGCTTGCCTGGTTAATTCGGCGGCACATTTACGAGATTGCGCCCCAGGATGTAACCAACCTGCTGAAGCTCGTGCAGCGATCGCTCCGACTCAACCGATTTCAACCCGACGACTTAGTTGACCTGGGGTTGATTGAGCAATTGCAAACTGAGCCATACCCAGACGTTGATACAGGGTTGCTCTTTCAGGTACTTAAGGACTTGCTGCAACAGGTGCCACTTGCTCCCCAGGTCGCTGATCTCACCGAAGCCTGTCTGCCCTACGTGCAAGACCCCACGCCGATAGTGGATCTGCTCCTCCCGGTGGCATCTAAGCTGCACGAAGTGAGGCGCAACAAGGGACTCGCCTATCGCTACGCCGACATGTGTATGCGGTTGGATGGCGATCGCGCTGATGTGGTCAACCAACTGTGTTGCATCTGTCAGGACGATCGCCGCTACACCGAAGGCATTGAGTTAGCCCGTCGCTATTACGACAAGTGCAACACCATCATCGAAAAAATTGTAGGCAATGCGCTGTTGCTGCGGGGGTTGATGAATACAGGCACCCACTGGCAAGAAGCAGAAGCGGTATTGCACCGCCAAACTGAGTTATTTCAGACCCTAATCGCCGATGATGAGGGCAATGTCGATCGCTTCTTTGATGTGTCCGTAATCTGCACTCCCCTCTTCTTCTACCCCTATTTTGAAGACAATCCCCGTGTCAATCGCACTCTGCAAAATCAGGTTGCCGCACTCTATCTCAAAGGACTACAGGGTTATTTAGAGAAACACGTCGAGGATTACCAACCCTATCCCCAGGCTCCACTGGTGCGATCGCCAGAGCACAAGAAACTGCGGATCGGTTACCTCTCCCGCTTTTTTTATCGGCACTCGATCGGTTGGCTGTGTCGCTGGCTATTTGAGCACTACGATCGCGATCGCTTTGATGTCTACGCTTATTTCATTCAACTCACCGATCTGGATGACTTCTCAAAACAGTGGTTCGTCAGCAAAGCCACCCGCTCATGCAGCTTTGATGGTGATAACTTAGGCATTGCCAAAGCCATCCGCGAAGACGAAATCGATATTCTGGTCGATCTGGATAGCATCACTTCCTACTGCACCTGCGGGGTCATGGCTCTGAAACCTGCCCCGATCCAGGTTACCTGGCTGGGGCTAGATGCCAGTGGGTTACCCAACATCGACTACTTCCTGGCAGACCCCTACGTTTTACCAGACGACGCTCAAGAGTACTATGCCGAGAAGATCTGGCGGCTGCCCGACACCTATATTGGGGTCGATGGCTTTGAGGTGGGGGTGCCAACCCTGCGGCGAGATGAGTTGGGTATTCCCGATGATGCGGTCGTCTATCTCAGTGGTCAGTTCGCTTACAAACGTCACCCTGAGATGGTGCAATTGCAACTCCAAATCCTTAGCCAGGTGCCCAACAGTTACCTGTTAATTAAGGGGTTGGGCGACGAGCAATCTATTCAACGGTTATTTGAACAGGCAGCCGAAAAAGCTGGGGTCAGCCGCGATCGCCTGCGTTTTTTACCCCGTGACCGGAACGAGGAAACCCACCGAGCCAACGTGGCGATCGCTGATGTGGTACTCGACACCTACCCCTACAATGGCGCAACGACAACCCTGGAAACCCTGTGGTTGGGCATTCCACTCGTGACGCGCGTCGGAGAACAGTTCCCTGCCCGCAACAGCTACACCATGATGGTCAACGCTGGACTGACCGAGGGCATTGCCTGGACAAACGAAGAATATGTCGAGTGGGGCGTGCGCCTGGGACGCGATGCTAACCTGCGCCAACAAGTGACACAAAAATTGTGGCGATCGCGCCAGACCTCAACCCTGTGGAATGGCAAGCAATTTACCCGCAATGTCGAGGCAGCTTATGAGCAGATGTGGGAGAGGTATCAAGAGAAGAGAGAAGAGTGAAGAAGGAAAAAAGAAGAGAGCAAGAGGGAAAGAAGAAAAAGGGATAAAGGATGAAGGACAAAAAATGAAGAGTAGGGTGTGTCCAGAATTTTGTGTAAAATCTCATCCTGTCTTCGCTCTAACCCACCCGCAACTAAAGTGCGGGCAGATGGAAAAGGTGACAGACATACCTTAATTTAACGTGAATTCGGGATAAGGATTTCGGCGGTTAAAACGTCAAATCCTGCCTTTTCTGGAGTCCGCGTCGGCGGACTTCGCTCTAATAGCCGCGAATTCATTCGTCGGGCTCTTAAACCAAACTGACGTTAATTTATACCAATTTGAATTGGCTTCGCTGCACATGATTCCGTAAGGGCGTTTCGCGAAACGCCCCTCCCCACTGATCTGCCACAATCAAACATTAAATTGGTATTACATACCTTCTGGGCGATCGCCAACTACAACGACCTCCACTCCGTCACCCCATCACCCCCTTGCGAGGCGTGGCGCAGCCTTCACCCATTTCCCCATTCCCCATTCCCTCTCCTTCCTACTGCTGATACAGCACAAAGCTATGCGGTTGAATTGTGACCTCATTCTGACCCTCTAGCTGCTCTGGCATAGAGGTTCCCTGTCCCATCCACTTTGGTTCTGACGAATCCAAAATCTTCCTCCAGTTGCCAGGAGGAGTTGAGGGTTTCAGGGCGATCGCCTGCAAATTGAAGTTCATCACACAAAAGATCTGACTGTCTTGATTCCAACGATGCAAGAACATCAGTTTTTGGTCTTCCAGTGCTGAAGCTTCTAAATTTTGTTTGTCTAATTTCTTCAACGCTGGAATGGTGCGTCGTAGTTGAATCAAGTGCTGATAAAACTCCAACAACACTTTGTGTTTACCTTCGTTGCGCTTTTCCCAGGTCAGTTGCGATCGCTTAAACGTCTCCAAACTCTCTGGGTCAGCATATTCCCCTTCAATGTGAAAAGCAGCGAACTCTTCTTTGCGACCTGCTCTTACCGCTGCAATCAACTCTGGATCAGAATGGCTAACGAAGTATAGAAAAGGGGCTTCTTCGCCATACTCTTCACCCATAAATAACAGCGGCACGTTAGGAGATAAAAACAGCGTTCCGGCAGCCAACTTCAAGGCTTCAAATGAAACGAGATGGGTAAGCCTTTCCCCTAATAATCGGTTGCCCACCTGGTCATGATTCTGAATGCAAACAATGAATTGATAACCGGGGCGATCGCTCACATCACTGCCATGCCATCGATTGCGATAAACCGAATAATCCCACGAGTAAACAAAGGTTTTCTTAAACGCTTTTGCCAGTTGTTCACAGCGACCATAATCGATGTAATAACCGATATTTTCACCTGTTAGCAAGGTATGAACACAGTGATGAAAACTATCATTCCATTGAGCATCAATTCCATATCCACCAATGACACTTTCCCGAACGACGCGCGCATCGTTTAAATCTGATTCAGCTATCAGGTAAAACTTACGCCCCTGCTGTTGAGAAAATTCATTTGTTCTGTCTGCCAACTCTTGCAAAAAGTGTCGCGCACCTAAGTCGTAAATCGTATCCGTCGCATCTAATCTCAGCCCATCAATATGATAGTGTTCAAACCAATACAACGCATTTTGAATGAAAAAGTTGCGCACTCCATAGTTATGAGCACCATCAAAATTAATCGCACTCCCCCAGGGCGATCGATGTCGTTCGGTAAAAAATGGAGCGTAATTTCCAATGTAATTTCCTTCAGGGCCAAAGTGGTTGTAAACCACATCTAAAATAACTGACATTCCCTGTTGATGCGCGGCGTCAACTAACTTTTTAAGACCTTCGACCCCACCGTATGAGTGTTGTGCCGCATAGGGATAAACGCCATCGTATCCCCAGTTTCGCGCTCCTGGAAATTGGGCGATCGGCATAATCTCAATTGCATTCACTCCAAAATCATATAACTCTTTTAATCGAGGAATGATCGCTTCAAATGATGCATTGGGAGTAAATGTTCCAACATGCAATTCATAAATAATCAAATCTTCAAGCGGAATGCCAGACCAATTTTGATCTGTCCATTGAAATGTTTGATGATCTACAACTTCAGAGGGACCATGTACGTCCTGAGGTTGAAAATTAGACGCTGGATCAGGTAGATCACTTTTGCCATCTAACTGATAGAAATAGCGCGTTCCAGGTGCAATATCATCTGCAATAACTTGCCAATATCCCAACTCAATTGATTGCATTGGCAGCAATCGTTCAACTGGAGAAACGACTTTAACCGCTACTTCCTTTAAAAACGGTGCCCAAACGGTAAATTCACAACGATTATTACCCAAATAGCGAGAACCGACCTTCACGTTTAAGCAACTCCTGAGATGAGGGACTCGCTCCTTAGAGTAATATCGCTTTACATTTGATAGACCTATCCAAAGGCATATCTTGAGTGAACAGAGTGAGCTTGTGAAACCTATTTATATCAAGATTTCATGGCTAAATTAGCGTTATTTTTGTCGATTTTAAAGTTATAAATCTACGACTTGAGATAGTGCAGTTCAACAAAACAATTTCTTTAAGCTGAGGAAATCAAATTCCTGTATTAAGGGGTACAAACTCATGAATATGGATAACGAAAATCAATTAAATTCCGATATAAATGATAGTCAGGATCACACTCCAGCGGTTGATACTTACGATCGCGGCATTGTGCCTGCTGAAACCGCTGCTCGCAAAGAGCGGGAACAGGGTGCTTACAAGAAAACACCCGATGAGTTAGGACAAGATGGCAGTGATGATCCTGACAGCATTCACACAACAGGTGGCTACACCGTTGATAAAGAAGGCTTGATTAACAATTTTGCAGTCGAGCCAGAGATGTATATCAACGAACCGGGCGACTTGCGCGAGAAGAATGACGCTGAAAAAGCTGAACGGGTTGAAATGCGCCACGCTGCCAATGACACTGATGAGGAAGGCAACCTCACGATGGATCACGATTCTCGTAGTAAAGGTGTTGGCTTAGTTTAATTAACGTCAGTTTGGTTTAAGAGTCTGGCAAATAAATTCGCGGCTACTAGAGCAAAGTCCGCCGACGCGGACTCCAGAAAAGGCAGAATTTGACGAACCGACGCAGGTCGGTTTTGCTCCGATAGCGGCGGTTTTAACTACCGAAATCCTGATCCCGAATTCACGTTAATTAGCCTAAACAAAACCCCGAAGTCTGTGCGATTTCGGGGTTCTACAGTTCAACTGGCTTGCGGTTCAAATTCACCTTTGTAGCGGCAGCAACATTGGCAAACAAAATGGTTGATGAGCGACGCATTAAGATTGCCAACATTGCTAACGGTGACTGAGTTACCGGACTGTCAATTTTGAGTTTCTGCTTTCGCATTAACCTTTGGGGCGAGCTGTAAATCGACGCTGACGTCTGCGAGCAACGGCTTTGCGCTTTGCTTTCTCTAGAGGTGTTTCAAAGTGTCGATTTTTTCTGACATCTTGCAAAATTCCGGCTCTTGAAACTTGCCGCTTAAATCGACGTAGTGCTGAATCAATTCCTTCGTTTTCGCCCAAAATAATTTGAGTCACGTTGTTCTGCTCCTCCAAAACTTCTCAAAACAAGCAAAAAGTCTCTGGCAGAATCAAGCAGTTCTCTCTATCTGCCAGAGACTGAAACAATCTATTGCCTTAAAGGCATTCATGCCCGATCAATCAATAGCGACGACCACCGCCACCGCCACCACGGTTGTTATTACCCCAACCTCCCCGTGAGGATGAGCCTCTTTCTTCTCTGGGTTTAGCTTTGTTGACTTTTAGATCGCGCCCCATCCACTCTGCGCCGTCGAGTGCCTCAATCGCAGCTTCCTCTTCAGCATCAGTTGACATTTCCACAAAGGCAAACCCTCTGGAACGTCCAGTTTCGCGATCGAGGGGAGTTTGAACACGCTTTACTGTACCAAATTCAGTAAAGATGGAACTGAGGCTTTCCTCAGTCACACTGTAGGGGAGGTTTCCTACATAAATCGACATAAGCTTCTCCAAAACCAAGCTCAAATTACAAAAAGAGATCCAAAGTTCGGAGAGCCTGTCTGTTCGAGGAATACAAACTAAAACTAACTGCCGAATTCAAAGTCTCTCTGAGAGCATAGCTCACAATCGCTTTTGTGGAACCTTTTCTTTAAAGGAATTTATCAAGGTGAGCATTTGCTGGCGCAGGCGAGGTGTTTACCCTCGGCTAAGATTATGGATTTCATAGATTAGATCCGCACAATAAACCTGCCAACGGTACAGGCGGGTTTAGCAGACGAATCTCTGCCCTGAGATGGATTTGGCGGCAAAACCTGCCCTTGCCGAATATCGAATTTATTTAACGTCAGTTCGGTTTAAGAGCTTGGCGAATGAATGTGCGGCTACTAGAGCGAAGTCCGCCGACGCAGATTCCGGAAAAGGCAGGATTTGACGAACCGACGCAGGTCGGTTTTGCTCTTATAGCGGCGGTTTTAACCGCCGAAATCCTGATCCCGAATTCACGTTATTTAATTCCCATTCCTTACTACTGTGATTCACAGATAGGGTTTGGAAATAAAACCAGGGGGGTATGGGGGCTTTGCCCCCAGCCAGGGATTCCACCCCTGCACCCCGAATTCCCACCCCTATTTACGACAAGTTGTACTTAGGGGCTGATAGCTATCTCGTACACACCGATCGCAACTTATAGAAACTATAAGAACTCATTTATTTCTTTCTTAACGCCAGAGGCTATACGATCATCTATTGAGGTTTGAAACCCAACTGATCATTCGCGCATTTCCTAAGAGGTATCTAAATTCATGACGGCTGTTACCCCTATTCCTACTTTCTGTGAGGGAATCCAATACTTCGGGGCAACACTGCCTCACTTTGAAACACTAGGAAAAGAGCCTGCGATCGCCCCCGGTCAAGCAGCGATCGCCAATCCAACCGATGATGCAGCGGTATATCAAACCTTGTTATATGCCGATGCTTTGCGCTACTTGACGTTGCAGATTACAGGTAGTAAAGCGTCGGGGCACCCCGGCGGATTTGCCAGTCAAGCAGAGGCGTATGCTGCGCTGGTGATGTTGGGTTACAAAAACATTATTACTGAGGTGGGGCATCATGCCCCCGGTTTCTACAGTGCCATGTTTTTAGATCGCTCGCTGGAGGACATGGGCATCCAGACGGTGCAACAATTGCGCGATCGCTTCCGAGAACGACATGGGCTGTTGGGACATCTCTCTGGGTTCATCCCTGGATTGTTGGCTCCGGCGGGTCCCCTCGGTCAGGGACAACACTTTGCTTTATCCGCCTCATTGCTCCATAAGGACAAGCTATTTCCCTTTACGGTTGGGGATGGGGGCTTGGGTGAGCCTTACATCATGAGTGCGATCGCCCACTTCAACACCGCCTATCCCCAGGCAACCAACTTCCTGCCAGTGCTGGTGTGGAACGGCTTTTCGCAGGAGCACCACAGCATGGTCTCCATCAAAACAAACGAGAGCATGACAGCCTACTGGCGTGGCAACGGCTTTGAAGAAGTTGTGCTGGTGGATGCCAAAGACTTCGACGATCAGAATCAACCCGGCGATTACGTTGACAGCACCATCTTCTCGTTTGAGCAACGGTTGGCATTCACGAAAGCTGTCTTGGCTGGGGTCGATCGCGCGGCTCGTTCGGCTCTCAGCGGCAAGCTGACTGTCTTTATCATCAAACAACTGAAAGGGGCAGGAGTCCACGCACGAGGTGCAAAATCCCATAACCTCTACCCCAAAGACACGCTCGACAGCCCTCATATTATGGAGGCGTTGAAGACACGGGCACTGTCTGCCGATGCGTGGGAATTGGTGCGAACGAACTGCGAACGTGCAGGCGGAGGTCCTGCATCAAAAACGGTTGTCACGGAGTTTTCGGAGTTAAACCTACCCGCCACTAATCTGGCTTTAGAGGAATACGCTGTTGGTAGTGAGCCAAAGGTTTCGACTACCACTATGGGTCGTTTGGTGGCAAATGTGGGTGAGGGCGATCGCGCCTTTGTCGTAACGAATGCCGATGGCAACGAAGCCTCTGGCATTGGTAACATCAACCAGGCACTCAAGATCAATCACCCGGTTGAAGATGCCCTGTACTTTCAGGCACCGGGTGGGCAGGTGTACGAACCGCTCAGTGAAGATGCCTGTGCTGGACTCGCAGCAGGGCTCTCTCTGATGGGGTCGCGTACCCTCTGGTGCTCCTACGAATCCTTTGCCATCAACGGTCTGCCGATCTGGCAAACGGTGACTCAGGCAATGGCTGAGCTACGTCGCCCTACCCCGTCTACCATTACTCTATTCACTGCGGGTGCGCTGGAGCAGGGGCGCAACGGATGGACGCACCAACGCCCCGAAATTGAGGCGTACTTCGCCGCCATGATGCGAAATGGCAACATCTTCCCCTTGTTCCCACCCGATGCCAACAGCATTCAGGTCTGCTATGACTGGGCACTCACCACGGTCAACAAAGGGATTGTCATCACCGCCAGCAAATCGCCGCTACCCATTCGTACCACCTTTGAGCAGACCCGTCAGGCATTGCAGGATGGTGCGGTCGTGTTGCAGGAAACCCCAGGGACTAAAACCGTTGTCTTTGCTGTGGTTGGAGATATGATTCTCAATCCGGTGATGGAAGCGGCGAAGCAATTAGCAGCACAGGGCATCGGTAGCCGCATCGTGTCCGTGGTGAACCCCCGTCGGTTGTATCGCCCCCATGATGTCGCATGGGATACCTGCTCTGAGCCGGATGGCGGTTTCCTCAGCGATGCTGGATTTGAGACGCTGTTTGGTGGCGATGCTCTAATTGGTGTGACTGGAGGAGCCAGCGGTATGTTAGAACCTGTGATGCTCCGCAGCACTCTCAAGCGTGACACTTTCGCCTGGAAACGGGGAGAAACCACTGCCAGTGCCAACGAGTTGATGGCGTTTAATGGCATCACCCCAGAGGCGATCGCCAAACGAGCAACTGAATTACTCTAACGTCAGTTCAGTTTCAAAGTTTGGCCAATAAGTTTGTGGCTATCCGAGCCAGACTGCCGATGCGGACTTCGGACAATGCAGGGGTTGACGAACCGACGCAGGTTGGTTTTGCTCCTGTAGTGATGCAGATTTGATTCTCAGCAACTCACACCCTGTAGGGGCGTTTCGCGAAACGCCCCTGTGAGATTCATATAGCAACGCCTTAAGCTTTCTGCCAGAGCTATATTAGTAGCTCCTCGTTTTGCCTTGCTCGATAATCACCCAATGAGATGACACGTTTGGATGAGGTGATTCGGTGTTGACCACCGTATTTTTATTAATAAGGAATTAAATTTCAATCCCGATGTTTGTTGTCGCTCCTCGCTAGCAACGCGCATTCAGATCTGGAGTTTGGTTCGAGTGCTATGGTCATTACCCAGCAGAAATGCTGGGTTTTTTCATGCAGATTGCATTTTTAGCAACACACAACCTGCCAACAGCAAAAAACCAAAATCCGACATCTAAAATCTGCACCAAAGGGATCGCTTCTAGCAGTAAGCCCCCTCACGCTAGAAGCGACCCCCTCTATTCTCCTGGTATTTTCGATTTTTGGAAGAGGGGAATTCCCCCTTTTCAAAATAATTTACGCAACTATTACAAAATCAGTGGCACCGAGTTGAGCGCGATTGGCGGTAGTCAGTGTTGCAAAGCTACTGCCCGTGCCAAACCCTTGAATGATGCCATCCGTGTTGTAAAAAAGATTGCCACTGGCGCGGCTGAGTACAATCGTGGCTGCACTTAACGCCGCTGTTGCATCGTCAGCAACCGATTCAAACTCAGTCGGCACATTAAAGCCATTGCCAGCGGTGCTGAGCAGCGCAGTAAAGGTCGTTTTGCTCAGAACGATCTTGTCACTGCCGATCACAAAATCCAGGATGCGATCGACCCCTAGAGCGTTGCTATTAAAGGCATTACCCGTACCAAAGGCAAAGTTGTCGCTGCCTCCATCGCCCCGTAGATCATCATTGCCTGCGCCGCCTGCAAGCGTATCATTGCCATCGCCACCATTGAGACTGTCAATATTCCCCCCACCGCTAAGGGTATTGTTTCCAGCGTTACCTGTGAGGGTATTGCTCAACTCGTTGCCAGAGCCGTTAATGTTGTCGGTTCCTACCAACACTAAGTTTTCAAGGTTAGCCCCCAAATTGTAAGTGATGCTGGCTCTCACCACATCTGTGCCACTGTTACCGGCTTCAGTAATGTTGTCTCCAGCATCCAGGATGTAGATGTCATCTCCCCCTCCTCCTCGCAGATTGTCGCCACCCAATCCACCATCTAGCGTGTCGTTGCCATCATCTCCATTGAGCGTATCCACGCCATTACCACCGCTGAGGCTATCGTTTCCAACCCCACCGTTGAGAGTATCACTGCCATCTCCACCGAGCAGTTCATCGTTGCCGCCCGCTCCACTCAGCGTATTGTTACCGCTATTTCCTGTGAGGGTGTTTCCCCCGTCATTCCCAATGCCGATTAAATCGCCTGTGCCGATTAATTCCAGATCGTCAATGCCAGTCACGAGGGTAATCGTGGCAATGCTAGAGCGCACCAGATCATCTCCTCCACCATTCGTCACCTCGTCGATGGTTTTACCTGCCGAGTTGATCAAATAAATGTCGTTGCCTGCGCCCCCACGCAGCACATCCGTCCCGTCGCCTCCGTCGAGTGTATCGTTCCCTGCACCGCCAATCAGCGTATCGTTACCCGCATCGCCATTGAGAATATCGTTGCCATCTCCACCATTGACCGTATCGTTACCAACACCCCCATTGAGCGTATCGTTACCTGTGCCACCAGTGATGTTGTCATCACCGACATCGCCGTTAACGGTATCGTTACCTCCATCCCCGATGAGAGTATCGTTGCCGGCTCCCCCATTGAGCGTATCGTTGCCATCATCTCCATCAAGGGTGTCGTCACCCGCATCGCCATTGAGGATGTCTGCTCCACCATTGGCATCTACAAAATCGTTGCCGTCTCCGCCAGTCAAGGTGTTGTTGCTGCTGTTGCCGACTAGCGTGTTATTGAGTTCGTTTCCTGTTCCGCTGATGGCTTCCCGACCGAGGAGCTCTAATCGCTCAACATTGCTTGGCAACGTGTACTCATCCAGGCTGGACTGAACAGTATCTTCTCCTTCGTTGACTGCTTCTTCGATCGCATCTCCTGGGGATGTCACGATGTAGGTATCGTTGCCCAATCCTCCTCGGATGGTGTCGATGTCCCTACCACCATCTAACGTGTCGTCTCCAGCCCCTCCTTCTAATAAATCAGTGCCAGAGCCACCATCCAGTTTATCGTTGCCATCGCCCGCTAAGAGGGTATCGTTGCCTCTGCCTCCGGTCAGGTCATCATCACCCAGCCCACCTTGTAAGGTGTCGTTGCCTTCTTCACCGTTGAGCGCGTTGTTGCCCGTGTTGCCAACCAAAACATTGCTCGCGTCATTGCCGACGGCTCTGATATTGTCTGTCCCCAGCAATTCCAGGTTTTCGATGTTGTTTCCCAGGGTAAAGCTATTGACAATCGACCTAACTGTGTCAATACCCTGGTTTCGGTCTTCCCTGATCTCATCCCCTGGGTTATCTACAAAGTAAAGGTCATCTCCAGTTCCGCCTGACATGCGATCGCGTCCCAGTCCCCCATCCAGGATGTCATTTCCGGCACCCCCATTGAGGCGATCGTCACCTTCTCCACCCAATAACACGTTGTTGAGCGCATTCCCCTGAATCTCGTTATTAGAGGCGTTGCCAATGCCAGTGATTGCGCTGCCACGCAGGGTAAGGTTATCCAGATTAGCCGCGAGTGTCCAGTTGACAAAGGCATTCACCAAATCACGCCCCTGGTTGTTATTTTCCACTGTCACATCACCGAGACTGTCAACCACGTAGGTGTCATCCCCTGCGCCCCCGGTCAGGCGATCGCCCCCAGTACCCCCATCTAACTCGTCATTGCCATTCCCCGCGACTAGCGTGTCGTTGCCTGCTCCACCGTCTAACGAGTTATCGCCGCTATTACCTGTGATGCGGTTGCTCAGAGCGTTGCCTCGACCGTCTAAGTCTTCATCGCCTGTGAAAATTAGATCTTCAAAGTGATTGCCCAACACCCAATCCACCGAGGCTTGTACCGTGTCAACCCCACTCACAAAGCCTGGTCGCTCAATGGTGCGATCGTTTTCGTCGTCCACGATATATAAGTCGTTGCCCCGACCGCCCACCATGCGGTCTTCACCATCACCCCCGTCTAAGATGTCGCGCCCCAAATCTCCATTCAGGGCATCATCACCCCCTCGACCAAACAGGCGATCGTTTCCTGCCAACCCCAACAACTCATCGCCCTGATCTTCACCTCGGAGGGTATTATTGCGGGAATTACCTCTAATTCTGACCATTTTCAAGAACCTTTCATCAACTCGGCAGGAGAGAACACAACAACCAGCCCAATAGCTTGAGCCTTGAGCAACATCAATTGCAACAAAGAGCACTCCACTCCATCGAACGCAACGTCAACCGTTTTAGCGCACGACAAATTAGACGCTCAGAGCGCGAATTTGTGAATAGCAACTGTCGAGGCAGTTAGGACAAAGGAGTATGAAGGCTGCGCCCCAGCAGAGGTGGAGCCCCGGCACCCCATCCTAATCAACCCTTTGGTTGCTAAAACAGACTAGTTAAGAGAAGGGTGAATATTAAAAACGATGCCGACAGGGTCAGCATCATTAAACGTTGTATCGATAATAACAGGGTGGCGAATTTGCTCCGAAGGACTTCACCGTAAATTTACGGAGTTTGCGACGATTCATGAAGCTACGACAAATGCCGTGCGGTTAGGCTTGTGTCCGTGAATTGACGTGTGAACTACTTTGCGGATTTAGACGCGGTAGACGCTGAGTTGTTTAAAGACAATGCCTGATCAAGCACAGTCCGAGCGTGCTCTGCCTGGGGCAACGCTTCCCGATAGCGCATGTTTGCTTGAGCAAAGGTTTTGAGAACTTTAAAGCCTTCTTTCAGACGTTCGATTTCTGCCTCATCAACTGGTTCATCTGTAAACAAACTGTCAACTTGAGCACGCACTTTCATCGCTTCTGCTTTGGATGCCTGTGCCTTGAGCTTCAGGGTCGCAAAATTGTTAAGCACCTGTACGGCTTGGTTCAGGGCATCTTCGGAATTTACGGAGTCGGGCACGGTGGCATCGGCAGTCATGGGCGTTGGCTCTTCTACTTCAACAAACTGTTGAGGATTAAATCCTTTGGAAAGATTAGCAGGAATTTTACCGTCTTCGACCAGTTTGATTAACTGATCCATCGCTTTGCTGCGAGCTTGAGGGGAGTCTTTACCAGGAACGGTTAAAACAAGGTCTGGATTTTGGGTTAGCGTGTAGTGAACCATAGTTTTAATTAATACTCTTGTACTATTTTAGTCGAATTGCTCAAATGAGTTGTCGGGTGGCGGCGGTGGTTCGATCGCCCGTATTCGGTGTTCCAGTCGGTTCAATCAGCAAGAGATGCACTTCCTCTTCGGCAACCGGGCGATGCTCGATTCCACGAGGCACTACAAATAACTCACCTGCTTCAAGATGAATGTCGCGATCGCGCATCTGAATCGTCAACCGCCCCTTCAACACCAGAAAGAAGTCATCTGTCTCATCGTGTTTGTGCCAGACAAACTCATCCTTCACCTTGACTACCATAATGTCGTAATGATTTAGTTGAGCGACCGTTTTAGGCGACCAGTAGTCTGAGAATTGAGCCAGTTTTTCAGCCAGGTTGATTTTATCCATCCCACTTTTCCCCGTAAAAACTCTGGTTTACACACCGCAACAAATCAAGGCATTATATAAGAAGAATGTATTAAACCCCTCTATGCCGATCGAAATTCTTTAGAACCATGTCACGCTCCACCCCTCAAGGAATTTTGTTAGTTGATGGCTACAACATGATTGGAGCGTGGCCCAATCTGAGGGAAACTCGCGATCGCGACGGATTAGAGGCGGCTCGGCGCGACCTGATTGAGGCGTTGTTGAGCTACAGTGCTTATCAAGATTTTGAAACAGAAGTGGTGTTTGATGCTCAATATCAGGGCACTCCGGGCACTCGTGAGGTCATCAATCGCCATTTCGCCATCTTTTACACCGATTACAAACAAACCGCTGACTCTTACATCGAGTTAGCCTGTTCCCGCTTTCGCAATGATGTACGCAAGTTTAAGCAACGGCTGATTGTGGCAACCTCCGATGAGGCACAACGGCTGACGGTGGTGGGCTATGGGGCAGAGTGTATGTCGGCGCAAAAACTGTGGGCCGAGGTGGAAGGCGCAACCCATCGCGTGCGAAAAACGCAACGCAGCAAAGGGCGATCGCCCCAACGGTTTCTCTCCAGTTCCCTCGATCCGATCGCCCAACAACGTCTGGCACAGCTACGTTTGGGGCTAGATGGCGAAAAAAAGTGAGCAATCTAACAAAAAAATCCAAATAGGACTTGTCAAATTGTTCCAATTCTCGTTACTATTAGATCCGCGTTCCTCAGTAGCTCAGTGGTAGAGCGGTCGGCTGTTAACCGATTGGTCGCTGGTTCGAATCCAGCCTGGGGAGTTTTCTAGTTAGGGTTGCGATAGGAAAAGGCAGAGATCCGCATGACAGTCACGCTAGAAGACATTCAGTCGGCGGCTGACTTGATTCGACATGCCGTAGTCCGAACGCCTACTTGTCTATCGCGTTCTCTCTCGGCGATCGCCCACACAAATCTGTTTCTCAAATTAGAGACGTTTCAGTTAACAGGCTCTTTTAAGGAACGGGGGGCACTGGTCAAACTCAAGCAACTGACCCCCAAAGAAGCTGCTGCCGGGGTGATTGCCATGTCCGCAGGTAACCACGCGCAGGGGGTGGCGTATCACGCTCAACGGTTGGGGATTCCGGCAACAATCGTGATGCCCAAAGGAACGCCCTACATCAAAGTGCAACGGACAGCGAGTTTTGGTGCCAGGGTGGTGCTGGAGGGAGATGGCCTGGAGGCAGCTTCTGCCTTTGCCCATGAGATGGCAATCCAGGAGGGGTTAACCTTTGTCCATCCTTTTGACGATTACGATGTGATTCGAGGGCAGGGTACGATCGCCCTGGAGATGCTGGCTGACTGCCCTGATTTGGATGTGCTGATTATCCCCATTGGGGGTGGTGGCTTGATTTCAGGGATGGCGATCGCCGCTAAATCCCTCAAGCCCACCATTAAAATCATCGGTGTGCAAACGGAGATGTGCCCGTCTATGTATCAACTGCGCTACGGGCAGGCTCCTACTCTCACTGGGCAGACCATTGCCGAGGGCATTGCGGTCAAACATCCCGGCAAGCTGACCCGCAAGCTGATCGACCAATACGTTGATGATATTGTTCTGGTCAGTGAGGCGAGCCTGGAAACCGCTGTACAACTGATTGCAGCTGAGGGACATATCGTTGCTGAAGGAGCCGGAGCCGCACCCCTGGCAGCCGTGTTGTCCTATCCGGAGCGGTTCACCAATCAACAGGCAGGCTTGGTCATCTGTGGCGGCAATATCGATGCTCGAATTCTGTCGTCGATCTTGATGCGGGGGCTGATGCGATCGCAACGAATTGTCTACTTGCGGGTTCAGATGCCTGACATTCCAGGCATGCTGGCGACTGTTGCGAGCATTGTCGGCGCGGCTGGAGCGAATATCATTGAGGTGCAGCATCAACGGCTGTTTACCGACATCTCTATTAAACAAACTCACCTTGATCTGGTGATAGAGGTGCGTGATCCGGAACAGGTGCATCAGATTGTGAACCAGATTCAGGCACACGGTTTTCCGGCGCGTCTGTTAGATGCAATCGGCAGTAAATAATTCATGATGGCTGATCTTCCCCATTCCGCTCGTCCTGACCCTGCGCCTCACCCGTGGCGATCGCTCTGGACGCTAAATCCTGAAGTCATTTATCTCAACCATGGCTCGTTTGGAGCGTGCCCGATCGAGGTACTCGATAAGCAAAGCTGGTTGCGATCGCGTTTGGAGGCAGAACCCGTTCGCTTTGTCGAAGATGTGTATGAATCGTTGCTGGATGCTTCCCGACAGGCGTTAGCAGATTTTGTCGGGACACAGCCCGATCACCTGGTGTTTGTCCCCAATGCCACAACGGGAGTGAATACGGTATTGCGATCGCTCTCGTTGCAACCTACGGATGAGTTGCTGGTGACAAACCTGGAGTACAACGCCTCTCGCAATGCCCTCAATGTTGCAGCCGAAAGAACCGGAGCACAGGTCGTCGTTGCCGAAATTCCCTTTCCGCTGGAATCTTCTCAACAAGTCATTGATGCGGTGCTTGCCAGGGTTTCAGATCGGACTCGCCTGGTATTACTCGATCATGTCACTAGCCAAACGGCTCTGATTTTACCTCTACAACCGCTGATCCAGACGTTGAATGAGCGGGGAATTGAGACGCTGATCGACGGTGCCCATGCCCCCGGAATGATTCCCCTCAACCTGGATACATTAGGCGCAACCTACTACACGGGCAACTGTCACAAGTGGATGTGTAGTCCCAAAGGCGCAGGATTTCTCTATGTCCGTCCCGATCGCCAATCTTCCATTCGTCCTCTCGTAATTAGCCATGGGGCAAACTCACCTCGACAGGATCGCTCCTTCTTTCATCTAGAGTTTGACTGGGTAGGCACGACCGATCCCACGCCTTATCTGTGCATCCCCAAAGCCATTCAATTCCTGCGATCGCTCCTGCCAGGGGGATGGTCTGACCTGATGACCCACAATCGCCAATTGGTGTTGTCCGCTAGAGCAGTGTTATGTGAGGCACTGGGAATCGCACCACCCTGTCCCGCTGAGATGATCGGCTCCATGGCGACCCTGCCGCTGCCGCATGGGAATGCTGCCGCATTACAAAAAAAACTATTTCACGACTTTGGTCTTGAGGTGCCTGTGATCCCCTGGAAGGGTTGCTCTGATCGCCTGATTCGCATCTCTGCCCAAATCTATAACACGCCTGACGATTATGATTGTTTAGCGGCTGCGTTGGTCAAGTTGCTGACATCGGAGGGGTCGGGTTGAAAGGGTTGCACCCAATCAGGGGACATCTAACTCTATTGCTGCTGTGGATCGGGATTGGCACTATCCTTCGCTTTATGGCTCTGGATAGCAAACCGCTGTGGACGGATGAGTTTTCAACCATTGCATTTAGCCTGGGGCATGGCTTTCAATCCGTTCCCTTAAACCAACCCATCGACAGTGATACCTTGCTACAACCGTTGCGCCTTGACGGGTCGAGTGGACTTGCCGCCGTTTGGCAACGGTTATCCACCGAAAGCAACCATCCCCCCCTGTTTTTTCTCTTCATGCAAGGGTGGTTAAAGCTGTTTCCACCCAATGCCAATGGCTTAGTCTCCGCCTGGGCTGTGCGATCGCTCCCGGCACTGTTTGGTGTTGCTACCATCCCTGCAATGTTTGGGTTGGGTTGGCTATCCTTTCGTTCTCCTCGTGTGGGACATCTGGCAGCGGTGTTGATGGCAGTGTCCCCCTTCAGCATCTATCTGGCACAAGAGGCGAGGCACTACACGTTGCCCTTGCTGTGGGCGATCGCCTCCCTCGGTTGTTTCACGGTGGCGGTGAGAGCAGTTGTCAATCAAATCGGGCTGCCGTTGTGGGTGTGTGCTGTGTGGATTGGGGTTAATGCACTCGGCATTGCCACTCATTATTTCCTGGCATTTACCTGGATGGCAGAGGGAATTACACTTCTGGGCGTGTGGCTGTGGCAACGGGGATGGAGCACTGCCTGGAGCCGCATTAGCCTCGTTGCCGTGGGAACTGCGGTCGGGGGATTGGTCTGGTTTCCCGTCTGGCAGAGCACTCAGGATAGCGAACTTACCCGCTGGATTTATCGGGGCGATCGCACCGGGTTTGCCCTATTAGAGCCAATCGCTCAAACGCTGGCTGGCTGGATCAGTATGATCTATTTGCTGCCTATCCAGGCAATGGCGGATTGGCTCAGCATCAGTTCCATCGTGTTGCTGGTGGTAGCGACACTGTGGACGATCCCCAGACTGGTTAGGGGGCTAAAACATCAGTGGAATTCCACCAATCGGCTTGCCGTAGTTGGCTTTGGAGGAGTTGTGCTGGGGGCGATCGCTCTGTTTCTAGGCGTGACCTACGGGCTGGGTATGGATGTTACCAGTGCCTTTCGCTATAACTTCGTCTACTTTCCCGCCGTGATTGTGTTAGCCGCAGCAGGGCTAGATGCCCACTGGGCTGGGTTGAAACCCAAGGGATACCAGACTGTTCTGTTGATTATCTGCATTAGCCTGCTCAGTGGGTTGACCGTCGTTGCCAATCTGGGCTTTCAAAAGACTCATCGCCCTGATCTGGTCGTGGAAGCAATTCGTGAAAATGCTCAGGCTCCTCCACTGGTGGCGATCGCCCATTACACGCACGGGCAAACGGGTCGCCTTATGGGAGTCGCCTGGGAATGGCAACGCACAGCAACCGCCAACGAAACGGCTCCTCGATATTTGCTGGCACATCAAGACAACAACCCCCGATCGCCCATAATCGCTCTGCGGCGATCGCTCATTTCCCTGCCTCGCCCCCTTGATCTCTGGTTAGTCAACTTTCAGCGGGTTCCAGAGCGTCCACTGCGATCGCTCCTGCAACAACAGGGGTGTGCCGCGACTTCAGAACGACGGGCGATCGATGGCTATCAATACGAGCTATATCGCTGTACCACTCCAAAAACTTAAAAAACTTGAGTTCGAGATCAGGATCTTGGTGGTTGAAACCGCAGCTATAGCAACTGTTGAGACAGTTAACACAAGGGGGTTTGGGGGCTGCGCCCCCAGCCAGGGGTTCCACCCTTGCACCCCGCCCTAACCTTAGTGAGTACTGCTATACAAAATCAAATTGTGATCAAGGCAGATGTCGGTAGAAGCGGGTTTTGCAGATAAGCTCTTGGGTTTGCCGTCAGTAAATAGCTAAACCTGCCCCTACGAGCCGTCCGTATCTGTATAGGACATCTCTCAACTTTGAACATGATGTACGGTCTGCCTTTCAGCCTCAGTCCTTAGTCCTCAGTCCTCAGTTCTCAGCACTTTGCCATAACCCCAAATTGATCTTCAAGAAAATTTTAGTTTATTGAGAAATATTGCAACTTGGTCAACGATCCCCAGGTTAGGGCAGTCTCTAAATGAGGGTGCGAGATTGGCAGTGCCTTTTGTTGATGTAGCTCTCAACTCGAAACTTTGAGCGACCTTGCTCCCGGTTTTTAGCGGCTGGCTGCCTCAGTTGTCACTCTATGTTGTTGCTGGACATCTAAATAACGCACAAATCGCTATGCACACACTTAATCACACCCTAACTCAAAAAGTTTTAGAAGCAGACGGTTCCTACTTAGATGCTCAGGGGCTAAAACCACTGGAGCAATACGTCCAAACCTATGCCACACGCCTGGAAGCTTATCAGCAGATTCGAGATCATGCACAAAATTTAGTGCAGCAAACGCTGAAAAAGTTGGGTCAGGCATATCCAGATTTGATTCAAAAACACGGCTCTCGCTGTCAGTACGACATGTCTGAAGTGTTACGATATGTCGCGCTCTCGATCCTCCGAGATGATGAAGTGTTCTTCAAAGAGCAAATGATGTCCTGGTTAGACACCATTCTGCTGGCTTACAAGCGAAATTCCCACTGCATTGTTGCTTATCGCTATCTCCAGGAAGCCGTCAATGCTACGCTTCCTCCAGCTAGCAGCAGCTTAGTTCGTCCTTACTTGGATAGCGTTACCTTAACTCTGCAAACCCACGCTTAATCTAACGTGAATTCGGGATCAGGATTTCGGCGGTTAAAACCGCCGCTATAAGAACAAAACCGACCTGCGTCGGTTCGTCAAACCTTGATTTTCCGTAGTCCGCATCGGCGGACTTGGCTCTAGTAGCCGCGAATTCATTCGCCGGGCTCTTAAACCGAACTAACGTTAATCTAGACACCTCTGATTGGTATGGCATGTTGCGGGGCAGGTTATTCCTGCCCCATTTTTCTACCTGAGCTAAGGAGATGTCCAGAAAACAAAATACCTGTAAGGGCGTTTCGCGAAACGCCCCTACCCTGTGATCTGCCACAATCAAACATTAAATCGGTATAACCTGATGAGTCAGTCCGCTCACCCTCTAGAGCCTGATAACGTAATAGGAGATGAGTCATCCACTTGTTGCTCCACCTGAAGATCTAGAAAACGATGCGATCGCAGAATGTTATACAGGTTGATATCTGATTCTAATAAGCAGGCATGACCGCTATTGGGCAGAATGTGAATCTTCGCATTTGGCAGAGATTGGGCTAATAAATGAGCTTCATTGACTGAGGGCAGGAGGCGATCGCCCAGACTGGCAACCAACAGAACGGGCTGTTTAATGCTAGCCAACTCATCGTCGCTCAGCCTGAATTCTCTTAATAGCGACATGCGCCAGATTGAACTTTTTTGAGTCACAGACTGCATCGCTTCTAACAAAGCTTGGCGATCGCTTGCGCCAATTCGTCCCAAAGACGCAAGAAAAGGGAGCAATCCGATACAAGAGGTCTGATAGAGTGGCTCTGGCAGGAATTGTGTGAGTTGTGATCCCCAATGAATCCAGGGACGACGATTGAAGGATGAGGCAGGGTTTACTAGAATCAGACGGTGAAATAACTGGGGCGATCGCACCATCATCTTCATCGCCAGACATCCACCAAACGACTCTCCACATAGATAAACCTTACGGTCACAGTTGCCCTCTAACTCGGTTCTAACCAGAGTCACAACTTGTTCAGTCAGGTCATGCCAACTGGTGAGGTCATCCGGTGGAATCGCCAAACATCGCACATCAAAGGCTTGCTCTAACCCTTCTGTTTGCGCTCGCAGTAGTTGCCCAGTGCCATCCATGCCGGGAGTAAAGACAAATAAAGGAGCTTCTGGGTAGACCCGCCGGGGAGTTAGAAAATGCACTTGATCGGGAACTACAGCCATATCTAATATCCTTGATGTAACAAACTGCTGATTTCAGTACGGCAATGTGTGGTCACTTCAGCAACCACTGATTTAGCTTGCTTTCCCTGATATCGCTGTCGTTGGCTTGCCGTAATCCACATCGGTCGCCCAATGAATACATTAACGTGTTGGTAAATCACCATTGGATGCCATCCCGATTTTTGAAAGAGAGGCTCTGAGGGATCAATCCAACTCAACACTTTTAAGGGAATGGCAGAATTGGTGACTTCTTGATGCGAAGCGATCGCGATCGGCAACACTGCCAAATCAGTCAGAGGAGCACGCAAAGCCAAATGAGCAAAGCCCCGATGAAATTGTTGAATCTCATCAGGTTGAGTCAATCGCACCATCGGTTCACCTCCCTCTGGAAACACCCCAACCACCTGACGGTGTTGCAGCAAATGAGTGGCTTGTTGCAAAAAGGAGTGTTGTCGTTGATCGGGAGTATCCAACGGAAAACAGCCCAACCGTGTCACAACATCGCGCATGAGCGGCACTTGCCCCATGTAGTGATGACAGGCGAAGCGGATGGTGCGATCGATTGCTGCCATCAACACCGGAGCATCCATAAAGCTGCGATGGTTGCTGACTACAACCATGGCTCCTTCTTGCGGGATGCGATCTTGATGGTATAAAAACAGACGTGTGCCCAGTGCTGCCAACAGTTGGTGAGACATCACAAGGGGGCTGTAGATTGACATAGCAATATAAGAACGGCAATAATTAAGCCAATCGTCGAGTCTTAATACTAATTTACATCCCTTATCCTAACTCTCCCGCTTGACAGCGTGTTCTGTCTAATCGGTTAGCTGGTGTAAGTATTTAGACGGATAACAGCACTATCTCAGTCTTGAGTCAGGCATTGACTCCATCAGATAACTCTAGAGGAGTGACAGTGAGTTGCTGTGTGCGAGAGTGTAATGTCGTTTATGCCTAGCGCAATTTATACCCAGCGCAATGCTACAGGTGGGGTAATTGTAGTTCCTGGTCAGGTTGTGGTGTGATGGCAACAGGACGGCATGGGATCTCCGCAATCAGTATTTGGGTACAAATGCGCATTCAAGAACTATCTTGGTCTAAATATGCTGGCTTTTTAGGCGGTTTTAGTGGAATACAAATGGAACAAATTATGAGTTTAGATTTATGAATCTTATGGGATAAATTGTTGCGGATTCAGCCTTTTTCTAATGATTTATTGCTGTTGAAGCGGCTTCTACAAATTAAGTTGAAAATCCTCCTGAATTAGTGATGAATAGTTGAGTAAAGAACCTGTAAATGGGCATTGTTCGTCATGCCATTGAGAAATGTTTGACTTTAAATTTAGAGGGCTTTAGTACTCAAAGCGGGCACATTTTTAGCCGCTGCCTCGCTAGAGCAGCTCAGATCGGTTGATTGGGGTTTCTGCCATTGCAATGTCCCTCGACCTGGCTTATGTACGAAAGAGTACCGTTGGGGAGGTGCCTGTTTCCCAAAATTTTTAGAACGAGACTTGGTTAGATTAGTAATATAAAATTGTAATCACCTCCTTTTGAGATAGATAACAGTAATTTTTGGGTTGATTTTTATAAGATTTCCATGAATTCTAGTGCCCCGAATCAAAATACCTTTGCCATCACGACGCCGCTTTATTACGTCAATGATCTGCCCCACATCGGTAGTGCATATACGACGATCGCGGCGGATGTGGTTTCCCGCTTCTACAGACTCCAGGGTCAACCCGTGCTGATGATCACAGGAACAGATGAGCATGGGCAAAAAATTCAGCGCACCGCAGAGGCATTAGGGCGATCGCCCCAAGAGCATTGCGACAAAATTGTGGAAGGCTTTCAAGCCCTGTGGGATCAACTCAACATTCGGTGCGATCGCTTCATTCGCACCACCTCAAAACGGCACGAGGCGATCGTACGCGAGTTTTTCCAGCGCGTTTGGGACAATGACGACATTTACCTCGGTTGGCAACAAGGGTGGTATTGCGTCTCGTGTGAAGAGTTCAAAGAAGAACGCGAACTACTCGAAGACCATTACTGTCCCCTTCACCCCACCAAACAAGCAGAGTGGCGCGATGAGCAAAACTATTTCTTCCGCCTCTCAAACTACCAGGGCAAGTTAGAAGCGTTATATCAAGAGCGACCCGATTTCATTCGTCCTGATATTCGCCGCAACGAAGTGCTGAGTTTTGTCAGTCGAGGGTTGCAAGACTTTTCTATTTCGCGGGTCAATCTAGATTGGGGCTTCCCCGTCCCGACCGATCCCGACCACACGCTCTACGTCTGGTTTGACGCGCTGTTAGGATACGTCACTGCCCTGGTCGATGCCAACCAAGAACCCACCTTAGAAAACGCCCTCGCACAATGGTGGCCCATCAACTTACATCTCATTGGCAAAGATATTCTGCGATTTCACGCGGTTTATTGGCCTGCCATGCTAATGTCAGCGGGAGTACCTGTACCCGGAGGTGTATTTGGGCATGGTTTCTTGACCAAAGATGGGCAAAAAATGGGGAAAACCTTAGGCAACATCATCGATCCCTATGAATTAGTCGGGCGGTATGGCTCTGATGCTGTTCGCTATTACTTCTTAAAGGAAATCGAATTTGGGCGAGATGGCGATTTCAACGAAACGCGCTTTGTCAATATTTTGAATGCCGACCTGGCGAACGATTTGGGCAACTTGCTGAATCGCACGTTAAAGATGGTACATAAATATTGCGAGGGATATGTCCCTGCTGTCTCAAATGATGATATTGCAACCGATGATCTGCTTAAATCCAAGGGCTTAACGTTGGGTCAAGAAGTCGCTGATGCCTACACATCGCTCTCATTTAGTCAGGCATGTGAGGCAATCTTGGCAATGATTCGCGCTGGCAACAAATTTATTGATGACCAGGCTCCTTGGGCACTCTATAAACAAGGCAAGCAAGCAGAAGTTGAGCAAGTGCTTTACACCGTTCTCGAAGCGGTCAGATTAGCTGCCTACCTGTTATCACCGATCATTCCCAACATCAGCCAAGCCGTTTATCAACAACTTGGATTTGAAATCAATTTCAATTCTCCTGAGAGTCTGACTGCCTATCCATTCACCGTTCATGCCCATTGGGGAGCATTGCCTGCCAAACAGGCTTTGGGCACTCCTGAACCCGTGTTCCGTCGTTTAGAATTGCCAACATAATATTTTGATGTTGGCAATTGCCTCATTTGTGACTGTATAACTATCGTTAATTTGGGAATCAATTCTTATCTGGCATAAACACTTTTCTTCAATTCACGTCTAAATCCAAAAAACAATTTTTTTGATAAAACTGAGGTCTTAAAAAATCATGTTTAATAACCACGATGAAAATAACAGCCCTATCTTCACACCAGAACAGGTTCTAGAAAATCGAGGACGAGTCGCGATTTTTATTGACGGCTCAAATCTCTTTTACGCAGCGTTGCAGCTAGGCATCGAGATTGATTACACCAAGTTGCTTTGTCGGTTAACGGCAGGTTCGCGCTTGTTACGCTCCTTTTTCTACACGGGGGTCGATCGCACCAATGAAAAACAGCAGGGATTCCTGCTATGGATGCGGCGCAACGGCTATCGGGTTATCTCCAAAGATCTGGTGCAGCTACCCGACGGCTCTAAAAAAGCAAATTTGGATGTCGAGATTGCAGTGGATATGATGGCATTGGTAGGGTCTTACGATACGGCGATCTTAGTCAGTGGCGATGGCGATCTTGCCTACGCGGTTGATGCGGTCAGCTATCGTGGGGTGCGAGTTGAGGTGGTGAGTTTGCGATCGATGACAAGCGATAGTTTGATCAACGTTGCCGATCGCTACATTGATCTGGATGGCATTAAAGAAGACATCCAAAAAACTCCCCGCCAAAATTACACCTACCGCCCCCTCTCTGGAATTGGATTGGTAGAAGAACAGAATGAACCCTAACCTGGGTCAACGCATTGCAGATTGGTTTGAAACGCATTGGGTAACGCCCGCCTATAGCGGTTGGCTAGCGGGGGGCTTATCTATCTTCTTCTTTGCGGCTGCCACTAACACCATGGCAGGTTGGCTGTATGTCATCAGTGGTGTGATGTTTGCGCTGTTAGCGGTGGCGGCAATCTTACCGGAGCGATCGCTCCGTCAAATTCGCATCACACGCCGTGCCATTGAGCCGATTAGCGCGGGAGAGCCACTAATTGTGGAACTGGTGGTTGAAAATCAAACCAATCAACCCAAGACCCTGTTGCAGGTACAAGATATGCTGCCCTATGTGTTAGGGCAACCCGCTTCGACCGCCATTGAGCTGATCCCCGGTCAGGGCAGCTATCACTGGGTCTATGAACACCCAACTCAGCGACGGGGTGTGTTTCGATGGCAGACCTTGCAACTGCGCACTGCCACCCCCCTGGGTCTGTTTTGGTGTCGGCGCAGCCAAACGGCTAAAGCAACAGCGATCGTCTATCCGACGGTATTGCCACTCAATCAATGCCCACTGATTGACGAGATGGGGCGCGATGTTAATGTCCATGTTCAAAGTGCTTATCGGGCACAAGGCGCAACAGAAGGAGTCACTCGAACATTGCGCCCTTATCGCTGGGGTGACTCGATTCGCCTGATCCACTGGCGCACCAGTGCCCGATATGGCGAGTTGCGCGTACGCGAGCTAGAAACCTTTACGGGGGGGCAGGAGATTATCATCTGCCTCGACACCGAGATGCGTGGAGAAACCCCCTGGGAGGCTGACAACTTTGAACAGGCAGTAATTGCAGCCGCTTCTCTCTATTTCTACGCAGTACATCAAAATTTGCAGGTCGGCGTGTGGACGGCAGCGACGGGTCTGGTTAAAGGCAAGCAAGTCGTTCTGGAAACTCTTGCCGCTACAAGTGCTACAGAGGAACGTCGGGCTGAACGCCTCCCAGATGTGCCTCTGCTCTGGCTCACTCAAGATGTCCGCAGTTTGAAAGCTCTCCCCGACGGCAGTCGTTGGGTGTTATGGTCATCACCTCACACCGCCTCTGAGCAGGGTGCGATCGCCCACTCTGGTTTGGTGATTCAACCGGATCAACCGCTTCAAATACAACTCCAAACATCCGTTTAAATCCTTCGATTTCGAAATCACGCCTTCTTAGCAATACCCATTCACCTTGTAATCCCCATTTCGTTATGACAGAGATCCTTCCTTCAGAGTTTTGGCATGGTGTAGAGCAGTTTAACCAGGGTGAGTTTTATGCCTGTCATGACACCCTGGAAGCCCTCTGGATGGAAGCGATGGAACCCCAAAAAACCTTTTATCAGGGCATCCTTCAGATTGCGGTGGGGTTATATCACCTGAGTAACCACAATTGGCGAGGAGCAGTGACCCTGTTGGGCGAAGGCATTCATCGGCTACGTCACTATCAACCAACCTACGCTGGGGTTCATGTCAGCCATCTAATCGATCAGGGAGTCCAACTGTTAACTCAGTTACAACGCTGTGGACCTGACAAAATCGCGGAGTTGGCAAAACAGGTGATTCCCGATGGTTCGGAAGATACCCAACCTTCCTACTCAATCAAACTTCAGCTTAAAAAATAGGATCACAGAGGTTAAAACCAGCGTCACTCCATTGGCGAGGATGACGGGGGTAGAGGCAATACAAAACCCATAGATCAACCAAAGCAAAATACCCGTTGTAAAGGTAATCAGCCATTCCAGCGAGATATCCTTGGCTGAGCGGGATTTCCATGTCTTGAACAACTGCGGTAAAAACGCGATCGTGGTCAACGTACCTGCTACAAACCCAAGGAGCATTACGGTGTTCATGTTAATCCCTTATTGGCGACGCACCCATTGCATCCTACTGCTTCAGCGACCTGGTTTGAAGTATCCGGTATATCTAGCTGTGAGTCTTCGTCCGCTGGTACTATCCCTGCTCGTCAAGCGGAAGCCGTGGGAAAGAGGAACGTTTGACTTCCGGTAAGGGGTTATCGAGTGGTTCTAGCTGGCGGTTTTCAAAGCTGTTGACTGGTAATGCGTTGATGGAGCCAGGACTAACAATTCCCCCAGAAATGATCACCTTGAAGGCATCTTCGATGGACATCGACAGCGTAATTACCTCGCTTTCGGGCACCACCGCATACCACCCTGTCGTAGGGTTCGGCGTTGTGGGAATGAAAATGCTCAACATCGAATGCGGTACATGGGATTGAATCTCAGGCGTTAACGTCCCGGTAACAAACGCCAGTGCCCATATCCCTTTACGGGGGTATTCCACTAGAACAACTCGCCGGAATTTGCCACTTGAATCTCTTAAAACAGTCTCCAGCAATTGTTTTAGAGTTTTGTAAACAGCCCCTGCGAAAGGGATAGCTTGCAATAACCGCTCTCCAAAGTCGAGGAGCCAGCGTCCGACGATGTTGCGAGCCATCAAGCCAATCAACAAGATGGACAACAGCGGCACTGCCAAACCAATCAAGAGATTGAGCAGATCTCCCAAAATGGGATTCAGGTCAATGAATGGATTGAGTTGTTTGGGAATGCGGGTTAGAAAGTCGATTACCCAACTGGCAATGGTGATGGTCAACCAAATTGTGGTTGCCAACGGAATGATGACCAGTAACCCGGCAATCAAGTCATTCTTCAGGTCTTGTTTAAGACGTTGGAGCACAGACAATCTAATCTCCCATGTAATAACCCAACGGAAACAAATCCAGTCCCAAAGGGAAAATTATTATAGCAACAGTGATGTTAGTTAGGATGGGGCATCAAGATAAAACCCCCGAAAGGGATGAGCGGTTGTAGGAAGGCGATCGCGCAGTCATAACGACTTGGTAAATCGATGTTTCTATCCTGAACCAGCAATAACGACTGTAATGAACTCTACATTACATCTGCAAGCGCTGTAAAGATTTGTTTCACATCCAGGCGATCGCCCCTCTAGGGACGATAGACGGGCAGGGTGAAATGAAAACAACTGCCTTGATTTGCCACTGAGTCAACCCAAATTTGTCCATAGTGTGCCCGAATTACCCGTTGGCACAACGCTAACCCAATGCCGTAGCCTTCTTTGGCTTCATCACGCTCTAACCGAAACCGATCTTCAAAAATGCGCTCCCGGTTTTCTTCTGGCACGCCCGGACCGTTATCACAAACGCTCACCTGAATTTTTTGAGTGGTGCGGTGCAGGATAGAAACCTGAATCGTTCCGCCGTTTGGGGTGTATTTGATGGCGTTGTCTAGCAGATTGATTAAAACCTGTCTGACCTGTTTAGCATCGGCATAGACATTGGGCAGGTCGCTGGGAATGTCAGTAATAAGCCGATGTGACTTTGGCTCAAATTGCTCCTTGAGATGGTGTAGCACGTCTAAACACAATTCCCCTAAATCAACCTGCTGGGGCTGAATCTGCAACTCTGCCGCAGTCCCACGGGCAGCTTGTAAGACATCGGTAATCATGCGATCGATCGCCTTGGTTTGGGTGCGGGCGTGCTTAATCAACTGCCCCATCAATGCAGGCGTTAGCCTTGCTCCTTGCCCTGTCTCCTTGGGTTCAATACCCATTTCCAGGGTTTCCAGGGCGATCGAGGCAGCCGTCAGGGGATTTCGCAAATCGTGCGCCAACATGGCAATCAAGCCATCTTTGAACCGGAGTTGCTCTTGAAGTTCTTCTTTTTCTTGTTTCAGGCGAAAAATCTCATCTGAGAGTTGAATCAACTCTGCTGAGTAGACAACCGATGGAATCGAACCCTCGATACTGTCTTTGCCAGAGGTTTCGTGACGCCGCGCCCGAGCCTTATAGTCGTCCACCGATCGCTGCCAACGAGGCCACCACTTCTCGATTTGAGCCACTAAGTTGCTGCCTGCCAGAGTTTGCCGGGGTTCAGGGTGCAACTTAATCAGTGTTGGCGTAGCAACCAGCTTAAAGTGCTCTGCTAAGTGAGGTTGCTCACCGACATCGATAATCTGTAGATCGAAATCGTAGTCATCTCCTAATTCCTTGAGAAAATTCCGGACTTGTCGAATCTTCTCGTTGGCATTAGGACGTTTATCCACAAACAGCAAGAGCTGCAAGGGTGCTTCAGGTCGCTCAAATGATTGGGACAGTGCCTCCATGCGGTCTTGCTCAAACAGAATTCCTTCTTCCAGTTTTCTTTACTATTTATAGACTATCTTGGTTTCGCTGTTGCTGGAGTGTGAAGTTTTAATTTCGGTAAGGCAAATCGTCTGATAGTAGGAGGAGATGACATGGCTCGACACAGCAAAACTGGGCAACGGCTATGGCGAATCACATCTTCGGCAACAGGGGTGAGGCGATCGGGGCGAAATTTAGGATGGTAATGGGCAAGAGAGAGCCGCTTGGGGGCATCGCTCCCCAAAATGATTACGTCGGCTCGGTGCTGCTGCGCAACACTACAAATGAGAGTGCCAGATTCGCTCATCTGCACCAGAGTTTGGACATCGCCATCAGCCAGGTGTAGGGCGTTTTTGGCTTGCCGTGCAAGGCTCTGGCTCTGGTCATATTGCGCCTGTCGCAAAGATTGGTTGAGTTGCCAGTTGGGGGTTGGAGTGGCAAAGGGACCAAAGAGATAGTGAGTATTTAGTGGGGGATGGATGCAGAGAATGGTGACGCGGCGAATTCCTGCTGAGACTAACTGGCGGGTAACAGCGATCGCCCCTTTGGCAGCTTCAGAGGCGTTGATCACTAACAGGGCGTGATCCCAACTGGGTTTCTGACTGGCATCCTGCTCATCCGGCAACACTAACACCGGGCAAGTGGCATAACGGGCGATCGCCATGCCCAGATCGGTGGATGTCGGTTCTAATCGAGTCTTAGCGCGCCAGTGAACTGCCAGCAACCCTGCTTGAACCGTTTGAGCATACTGCAAAATCGGCAGAAGCGATCGCTCCGGTTGTAACTCTAAAGCGGGTTCTTCAACCCCATCAGAAGCACCTTTTGGATCAAGACAGGAGGCGTTTTGCCCTGAGATTGACAGAATAGAACAGGAGGGGCGGGCATCGCCTTGAGCCGCTAACCGATTAGCAATTGGTTCAAGCCATTGGTACGCCGAATCAGATGGATAGCAATCATGCGTTGCTAACAGAAATGGCAGATGTAAACCAGAGGAATCGAGTTGAGCCATAGCGTGAGGGATTGTCTCAATCGTGTTGTACATTACCAGTCGCGTTATAAGCTGAAGGTACAAAGCGCATAATTAAGGAATCATGCCGACTGGAATAATTTCCGCGATCGCCTATTTTCCAAGGCTACCCAATCACTGTGCAACCCTACCAAATTCTGAGAGCGTATCACACAACTTAGTACTACTTAGCACGGCTATTGCCTAGATCAGGGTTTGGAAATAAAACCAGAAGGGGGTGGGGTTGCGCCCCCAAGCCAGGAGTGGAACCCCTGCACCCCAAATTTCCACCCCTATTTACGACGAGTTGTACTGAGTACTGCTTTTAATCAAGGGTTCAGAAATCAGGGCTAGTCGGGACAGTGCCCCACTCATCCGCACCCCGTCCTGACTGACAAAGCCGTTGCTATAAAATTGTTAGAGATGTAAAGGGAGCAAAGCAGTAACCATGAAAATTTTGGTACTGGCATGGGAGTTTCCACCTCGCATCGTGGGAGGTATCGCCCGCCATGTATCAGAGCTATATCCTGAGATCGTCAAACTCGGACATGAGATTCATTTGCTGACGGTTGAATTTGGGCAAGCCCCCTGGTTTGAGGTTGTCGAGGGAATTCAAATTCATCGCATTCCTGTTGGACCCAGTCGCGACTTTTTTCACTGGGTCGCTAATATGAACGAGAGCATGGGACGTCATGGCGGTAAACTCCTGCTCGAAGATGGTCCCTTTGACCTGATCCACGCCCATGATTGGCTTGTGGGAGATGCAGCGATCGCTCTCAAGCACACCTTCAAAATTCCATTAGTTGCCACTATCCACGCTACTGAGTTTGGTCGCTACAACGGATTACACAATCCCACCCACTACTACATCAACGATAAAGAACATCTCCTGGCACACAATGCCTGGCGTGTGATCGTTTGCACCAATTACATGCGCCGCGAAATTGAACAGGTGCTACGCAGCCCGTGGGACAAGATCGATGTGATCTACAACGGGATTCGCCCTGAAAAGAAACCCCATCCCGATGATTTTGACTTTTGGGGGTTTCGCCGCCGCTTTGCTACCGACACCGAACGGGTTGTCTACTACGTCGGACGAATGGCACACGAAAAAGGGGTGCAAGTGTTACTCAGTGCGGCCCCCAAAATTATTTGGGAGATGGCTGGAGCCGTGAAATTTGTCATTATTGGTAGTGGCAATACTGAGCACCTGAAACGGCAAGCCTGGGATCTGGGGATTTGGGACAAGTGCTTTTTCAACGGCTTTATGTCTGACAGCGACCTGGATCAGTTTCAAACGGTAGCTGATTGCGCTGTTTTTCCGAGCCTGTATGAGCCGTTTGGCATTGTGGCATTAGAAAGTTTTGCGGCTCGTGTGCCCGTGGTTGTCTCCAATGCAGGCGGATTTCCAGAGGTTGTGCGTCACACCAAGACCGGGATCGTTACTCAAGCGGCTAACCCCGAATCTTTGGCATGGGGGATTTTAGAGGTCTTGAAAAGCCCAGGCTATGCCAAATGGTTAATTGATAACGCTTACGCTGATCTAGAACAACGCTTTAACTGGGCAAAACTTGCGGTGCAAACGGAGGCAGTCTACGATCGCGTCGTGCGAGAGCGGGCTCAGGTGGACTGGTAAAGCTTATGACAACTGCAATGCGGGTAATCGCACGGTAAAAGTTGTCCATCCATTCAAGCTTTCGACTTCAACACTACCGTTGAGTTGCTCTACCCGTTTTTGCACGAGTGCCAAACCCAGACCAGTTCCACCTTGTTTGTAGCGATCGACCTGAATCACCCGATAAAACTTCTCAAAAATATGAGGTAGCTCGGTGGGCGGAATATCTGCCTGATTGCCAATTGTAATGACGGTTGTGTTACCCCGTGTTGGATGTGGCTCAGAGGCAACACGGAACGTAATTGTGCTCTCCTGAGAGGTGTATTTGCAGGCGTTATTGAGCAACTCTGCAAGGATGCGCCGCAGAATGATGACATCTGTGACAAAAGCAGGAAGATCAGGCGGGCAATCTACCTTGAGCGTTTGCTGACGACTGGCAGTGCGCGATCGAAATGGCTCAATCAACGCAGGCAACCAGTTTTGGATCTGGGTCTGCTCTAGGGTGATGGGTTGAGTCGCTGCTTCCAGGCGTTGCAAATCTAACAGTTCATCGATTAATTCCGCTTCTCTGGCGGTTTCTGCTTCTAGGATGTTCAGACAGCGTTGTCGCCGTTCCTCATCGGTAGCAATCCTCAACATGTGAATTGCCATTTTGACGTTAGTAATGGGGGTTCGCAATTCATGGGAGACAGTGCTGAGAAATTCATCTTTGAGGCGATTTAACTTCTCTAGCTCCTGCACTTGCCCCTGGGCTGCTTGAAAGAGACGAGCCTGACGAATCGCGATCGCACATTGGTTTGCCACCTGTTGCACCATCCGAATCTCAAACTCGGTGAAGACGTGCTCCTTATCGTGGATCAACCATAAGTCGCCGAGTACAGCTTGTTCGATGCCTTGAGACACATTGGAATCAACAAAAATAGGGCAAGCAAGCATTGCTACTTGACCCCGCACCGGGTTAGGCACCAGTGAACAAAACTGAAGGTAATGTCCTTGTTGCAACTGACTGTAGATTTCAGGGAAGTGATCCATCTGAGCTACCCGTCCTTGATAAGCAGGAACGGAGTCAGTGTATTCGTAGCAAATCGTAGACGTTCCCTGACTCAGGTCATAGAGAGCAGAGTTGCATCCCCCTAAACCCAGAACAAACGTCAACTCCTGAACCGCAGTTTGCAAAATCTGGCTCTCATCCAGAGAATCACGTACCTTATCGGTAATACGCTTCAGCATCGACTCAAAATCGAGTGCCTTTTGCACTTCAACTGTGCGTTGTTGCACTTGTTTTTCCAGGTCGGCGTTGAGGTGCTGCACCTGTTGATAAAGCTCTGATTGTTGTAAGGCGATCGCTACCTGATCTGCTAATTGTTTGAGTAGCTGTATCTCTAGCGATTGCCATTGCCTCGGTTCAGAGCAGTGATGGATGGCGATCGCCCCTAAGATTTGCTCTTCTCGTGCAATGGGAATCACTAATAACCCTTTGACCTGTCCCCGATGCAAGGTTTCTGCAATATCAACAGGCAGTGTTTCTTGACGGATATCTGCTACAGCGTAAGGGTCTGCTGTTGATTGATGAAGTAAGCCTTTGAGCCAAGTTTGATAGGCAAGCGTCTCAGGGGTCGGTTGATGAGCAGGCGTAGAACTGTCAGCAATCGCAATCAAACCTTTGGTGAGATCCAACTTGTAAACGATTGCCCGATCGCTGTTTAGAAGTTGCTGCACACCACTGGCCGTAATTTGAAAAATTTCTTGAGAATTCAGTGATTGGTGAACCCGTTGGGCGATCGCCCCAACAGCTTGTTCTTGTTCAATCCGTTCAGTTAACTCTTGCTGATTGAGCTTTAGCTCCGTTAACACTGTATTGATTTCAGTAGACGCATAAGCGAGATGATCTAACGCACGGGTCAAAAGATGGTGTTGGTCGGGGGAGAGGTTACTGGTAGATTGCAACAACTCACCCAAAAGCTGCTGGGTTGCTTGGAGATTGGCGTTGAATGTCTCATCTACCACAGTCTTTTCTGCCTCGCCGTTGTGCGATCGCCAACGAGATAAGTTCTTTGGAAGGGATAAATCATCGACTTTAGCCGTCGTGTCTTGCACTTTCTGAAAGAATATTAAATCCGCCATTTATGACAGTGTTAGTTACTGAACTGTCATTCCCCCGATTTATAGTATCGCCATTAGTTAGTGGCTTAAGTAAATACACTGATCGCGGCTCAGTTGACCCTGCCATTCCAAGTAACCATTCTGGAGAAGTTAGCAACTCAACATAACATTCCCAAATTTCTTAACTTCAGAACGGCAGATTGCCCTTTCTTTAAAACTTGGGACGGAAGAAATAAAGCAGTTTCAGGTAAGTTATGCAAGTAATGGAGTGATCAAAAATGAAGGGAGCAATGTAAAGGTTGCACTACTGATCCTAGTTAGCACTGCTGAGCCTTCAGTATGTGGAGACAAGGAATATCAGGCAACGCTTTAAGGAGCCTGGATTCATAAATCCGTAAAGGTACGGGTAGGTTTAGCAGACCCATCGGTATCCTGCGATGGATTTGGCGGCAAAACCCGTCTCTACCCAATATCAAACTGATTTAATTTCCCTCTCTAAAGTAAAATAATTGTGAGAATCAATATTTTCTCTAGAGACTTTTTAGTTAGCGATAATCAAGTCGCAACACTCTCAATTAAGTGCCATTGGCGACTCTCTGTTACAGCCCGATTAACCAGGTTAAACATCTGACGGCAGTGATTATCACTGTGAATAGGAAGTTCTTCGTTTTTGACCACAAAACTCATCCGTACTTCTGAATCGTCAGTCGCAAACTTATCAATCAACACTTCGACCGTCACCAATTTAGCGAAGGTGACACGTCCCGGTGTCTCACGAGCTACCACATAGTCATCTGTATTGTAGATGACATCAAAGTGACAAGACTCTAGGATGTCCGTTAGCAACTGCCGGAGGTGGTCAAAAGAGACGGCAACTGTGAATAAGCTAGTGTAACGAGCCATAAGCAACTCCGGACAAGCAGCACATCATTGACTTGATCATATCGAACTTAAATTGAAGTCTCAGCTATTTTCTGGAGACGACTCTTTGATTGACTAATGTTTAGCTAGCCAAATTGACCCGTTATATGGCTCAAAATGATGTATGCACTTCAGCCAATTAACTTAGTTATCCGGACAAAAACTTTAGAAGCCTACACTTTATTTAACCTGAGAATACAGGTCAATAAAAAACTCTGCTAGCCAAATTTTTACATGACAGCTCTGTTGCTGCAACCCCCCAAGACTGTGTAAGCTGACGCCAGGTTATCGAAATATTAGAAGAAGCATGTCAGGTCGTTTTATTGTGTTTGAAGGGGTTGAGGGTAGCGGCAAAACAACTCAGGTGCAGCGACTACAAACCTGGCTTCTACAAAATCAACCCTTATTGCCATCGCAAACGAATTCTGAGTTTCAGATTGTTGTTACTCGTGAACCCGGTGGTACAGATGTTGGTCAAGAAATTCGTCAACTCCTACTGCACAGCGAGCAAGAGCCGATCGCCGATCGAGCGGAGCTATTGTTATATGCTGCCGATCGCGCCCAACATGTCGAGGCGTTTCTCAAACCTCGTCTGACAAAGGGACATTGGGTCTTGTGCGATCGCTACACAGACTCAACGATCGCCTATCAGGGCTATGGTCGAGGTCTGGATCACACGTTGATTGATCAGCTCAATCAGATTGCAACAGGTGGATTGCAGAGCGATCTGACCTTGTGGCTAGATTTAGAGGTTGAGACGGGTCTGGCACGAACTCAACGACGAGGAGCCAGCGATCGCATGGAAAAAGCGGAGTTAGCGTTTCATCAGCGAGTGCAACAGGGCTTTGTCAAACTGGCTGAACAGCACCCACAACGCATCGTTCGCATTGACGCCTCTGGCACCGAAGAGCAAGTGGCTGAACGGATTCAAACAGTAGTCAAACAACGCTTTAGCATTGCAAGCTAAATGGTTTCATCGGTCTTTGATACGCTAATTGGACAATCACAAGCAGTGGAATTACTCACGGCTGCGGTTGAGCGCGATCGCATTGCCCCTGCTTACCTCTTTGTGGGGGTGCCGGGGGTCGGGCGCAGTCTTGCCGCACAGGGGTTTACGGAACTGTTGTTGTCTCCGCAGGGCACCTCCTCGCCCCAATTGCGATCGCGGATTGAGCAGCGCAATCACCCCGATTTGTTTTGGGTAGAGCCGACCTATTTGCATCAGGGCAAACGCATCTCTGTCAAAGAAGCAGCTGAGTTGGGGGTGAAACGCAAAACGCCACCACAAATTCGGTTAGATCAGGTGCGGGAAATCACTCAATTTCTCAGTCGTCCACCTTTAGAGGCATTGCGGGCAGTGATTGTTTTGGAGCAAGCCGAATCGATGGCAGATGCAGCCGCCAATGGGTTACTCAAAACGTTAGAAGAACCGGGAAAAGCTACGCTCATTCTGATTGCATCGAGTGTAGATGCGCTGCTACCAACGATTGTGTCTCGTTGTCAGCGAGTACGGTTTCAACGGTTGAGCACTGAAGATGTAGCAGAGGTGTTACAGCGCACCGGACATCAGGAGATATTGCAGCATCCAGAGATCTTGGCACTGGCACAGGGCAGTCCAGGCGAGGCGATCGCCCACTGGCAGCAACTACAAGCCATTGACCCAGAGCTACTCGAAACCGTGACCCAACCACCGCGATCGCTGCGCCATGCGTTAGAACTCGCTCGCCAAATCGATAAAGAATTAGACGTAGAGGCGCAACTGTGGTTTATCGACTACTTGCAACACCGCTATTGGCAGCGACAGACTCATCCTCAGTTTTTACAACTACTGGAAACTGCTCGTCGGCATCTGCGCGGTTCGGTGCAGCCTCGGCTCACCTGGGAAGTAACGCTGATGGGGATGTTGTAGAACCCTTTACCGAAAAGTGTAAGTCTCTTGATATTCCACTAATTCAATTTCGTTGCCGTCTGGATCGTTAATATAAATACGAAATTTAGTTTCGGGCGAGTTCATGGTGTAGTGCTCAATGCCGTTTGCATTCAGCAGGGTTAATATTCCCTCACCGTCCTCGATGACAAACCCAACATGGTTAATCCCTACACCTTCATAGGGTAGCTGGAGGCGATCGTCATCCGTAGCATCATTCAACGCCAGATAAAACTGATTGTTTCCCAAATGGAGCCACCGCTCTCCTTGCCATTCTCCCTGGGCACGCACTACCCAATCAGGAAATAGGGTTTGATAAAAGCGTTGGGTCGCATCAAGATTGCGACACGACAGATTGATGTGCTCAAATCGCTTGAAGTTCATAGAATTTCTCCAATTGAGGTGAGGAGGGCAGGGGGATGGAGTTGCCACTTCCCATACCTAATCATACTCATAACGACTATGAGTTGGGTGGCTGGTAGTAAAGTATTTGTCTGGTCGTTCACGGTCGTGGCTTTTTTTGCTCAGGCAGCTAAAAAAGCCAACCTTACTCCCGCAACTTCAAACCTTTGTGAATTCAATGCCCCAATTGACCTGTCAACCGTTGCTTTTCACGTGGCTCCCCACTCTCTTCTTTAGGATTGTGGATTTAATAAATCCGCAAACGGTACGGGCGGGTTTAGCAGACTAATCTCTGTCCTGCCATGGATTTGACGGTAAAACTCGCCCCTACCCAATATCGAACTTAATTCAATTCCCATTTCTTATGCATTCCTCTACAGCCCATCATCCTCAAGGTGTTCCTCAACGTATTGTGGTCGTCGGTTGCAGCGGCTCTGGTAAAACTACGACCGCTCGACATATCGCCAAATTGCTGCACATTCCTCATGTAGAGCTAGATGCACTGCACTGGGAACCTAACTGGACAGAAGCCCCCCTAGACGTCTTTCAAGCACGGATTACCAAAGCTCTGAGTGGCGATCGCTGGGTGGTCGATGGCAACTACAGCAAAGTGCGGGATCTGGTCTGGAGTCGGGCAGACACGATTGTGTGGCTAGATTATCCTCTTGGGCTAGTCATGTGGCAATTGCTGAAGCGAACATTGCAACGGAGTTGGCGACAGGAGGTCTTATGGAATGGCAACCGAGAAAACTGGCAGCTTTCATTTTTTAGTCGGGATTCCATCTTGCTGTGGGCCTTGCGCACCTTTCGCAAACATCGCCGTACCTATGCTGCTCTCAGTCAGGACCCTATCTTTGCCCATCTCAAGTTTGTACGCTTGCGATCGCCCCAAAACACACGCGACTGGTTGACAAAATTCTGTAGTGCCACTAATCCTAACGATTAAAAATTCTGCGGGTTCATCCTGTAGGAATCTGTTTCTGACTTGAGCAAACCTTGTACTATAGACGTAAAGCACTGTTGCGTGATTAAAGTTCATCCTAATGAGATGAGCGATCGCGACCTCCTAACCAGAGTCATTTGAACAATGCCAGAAGAACCTACTCCAACCGAGTCACAAGATACCCCTGCTGCACCAGAGGCAGCGGCTGAAAAGCCAAAGCGTCAAAAACCTGCGGCAGCAGAAGGAGCACCTGCGGCTAAAGCAGAAAAGCCTAAAAAAGAAAAAGCCCCTGCCCTGGAGGATAAGCCCTTTGTCGAGTTTATGAACCAGGATTATCTGCCTAAGTTAAAGCAGATGATGGAAACGCTGGGCGTTACTGACCTCACCCTGACGTTTGAGAAGCGATCGCTCCCCATTAAGGGGTTAGAAGAGGCTGGGGATTGCTGGCAAGTGCTCGGCGACTTCAAGGCTGGTCAACGACAATTTCTGATCGGCTTCCTGAAAGAAGATATTCAGAGCCAGAAGGTGTTTGCCTATGCTGAGGGCGGAGCTAAACCCAGCACCTTAGAATCCTTCATGATTGATGAGCGCAAGGTAACGCTGGATTTACTGTTGCTCTATACAGTGCAGCGATTGAACGGTCAAAAATGGCTGGTCAGAAATTAAGACAGTAACCGATTGACGGCAAGAGGCATGATCGATTGAGGCAACAACTTTCGGATAGACGCCTTTGCATGGCCTCTTGCCGTTAACATCGTCTAATTGACATTGCATGTAAGAGCAATTGTCTACAAAAGCAATTGATTGCTAAAATGACTTTTGCGTGGCACCTTAGCCTGTGTTATTATCAAATACTGCACGGACGCATAGCTCAGTTGGTTAGAGCACTACGTTGACATCGTAGGGGTCACTGGTTCGAGTCCAGTTGTGTCCATTTTTAGGAGTTTGTAAAAGCTACCCAGCGAAACTCGCGGAATCTGAAGTCTGTTCAGAGAGACTCAAATTGATTCGCAAGCTCCTCAACTAATTACCATCCAGGTATACGTTAAAACGCCAATCAGCCCTAAGCCGATAACTAGCTCTCGCTGTTCATTCCAGATTCGGTTTACATTGCCCAGCAAAAATTGGATGGTAGCACGACGTTCCTGCCCCAGTTCCGCCATCAGTGTCGCGACTCTCACATCCACCTCTTCTAGCGACACCTCACCTCGCTGGTAAGCTGACTCTAGCTCATTTAACTTGCGCCAATACTCGTTTGTCGCTTCCAATAAATTGGGAATCATAACCGCAGACTACTATCGTTTACTTTTGTAAACACGTTAACGCGCCTAGTCCAGCGATTGGGTCTATGAAAGGTTAGAACCCTCTTAGCTATTTGGTTAGAACCTGATGTCGTCCTTTCGTCGCAGTTGTTCTGTGATGACAACCATCTGTGATGACAATTATTTGTGGTGACAACCCCTATCCACCTGATCGAGCAGGATATAGCTGTAGTCACCTCAGTTAAGACAAGGCACTCAACAGGACAGACGCGATTAATCGCGTCTCTCTCAGCAGGACTCAAATTCAATGTCCTGATGGTTTTGGCGATCGCTATAGAATACGCTTCAAGTCAGGATTCCATCCTGACTCTCACTTTCACGCCTTTGGGTGCTCCAGATACCTGGGCAAGGTGAACCACTAACAGAAAAACGGTTTATGGAACCACTTTGTGTCTGGCTAACTTCAATGCAGATAAAAATAAAATTGAACCCAGGAGTAGATACAACAGGGAACTAGAAATATAGCTCAATAAATAGCTGCCACCCAATGCTCCCAAAATTGAACCAAATGCCATTGAAACAATAAATTCTCGCTCTGATTTAACTTCCTTAAGCTTTTGTTGACTCTTGTATTTCAACAGACCCACCAGAACTGTTGGAATGCTAATTGCAAGGCTCAAACTTCCTGCCAGTTTAATATCAACAGCAAACAACAAAATAATCGTTGGGATGATCAACTCGCCACCTGCGACACCCAACATACTGCTAAAAATACCAATTACAATTCCTGCTAAAAATCCAAGGCTAATTCTGGCAAGCTCTGGTAAGAGCAGACTTCCGACACCAAAGATGAGGTTATGCCCCATCAACACGACACTTAGAAAAATCAGAAACACTACAACAACCCGATTTAGAATTTGTTCGTTAATTCGAGTTGCATAATGAACTCCCAAATAGGAACCAATTAGAGAGCCTGCCAAAATATTAACGATGACCGTCCAATTTGCAATCACATTTTCTAGACCAACAATACCGCTGCGAAAGATGAATGAGAATGTGACCGTAACCAAACTCACAATGAGGTTGATAATAACTGCTTGAATGGTTCGATAGTTAAAAATACTAACCAGCACAGGTAGACGAAACTCTGCACCCCCTAACCCAATGAGTCCACCTAAAACGCCGACCAATGCCCCCCATGCAAATGCCCAGATCGTTCGCATTCAAACCTCCATATCAGCAGTAGCACCATTCCAGACCGTTAAGCTGAGTTAGCTCTCCTTTTGCCAGCGCACCACTAATACCCGTGCATTTTCATAAAGGGGAAACCATACTATTTCGTTAACGTCTACAGTCGCCCGCTCAAAGTCATAGCCCAAAAACTGCCTCATAAAAACGGATGGCGCGATCGAGGTCAATCACCGGAATTTCAAAGTAGCCAACTGGGTTTTTCATGGGTGCTCTCCTGAAAACCTGTATCTCACATCAATCTTCGTCCTTGTCCAATTGAGGAAACTGCTCAAACAGTTTGGTTATGAGCATGTATAGCTCATCCAAAACCTCTTCTGCTCCTGCTTCATCGACCTCGGTTAGGAGTTGTTCAATGCCGTTGATGTGTTGCAGGAGGCGATCGGCTTGCTGACGGTCAAAAGAAGACATAGCGATCGGGTATTCCGAATAGTTTTTCACAGGTCATTGTAGTGGTTTTCGATTCCTTGCCCAAAGGATTCTGCCAGTGCAACTTTCGTGCGAGCCACCGAAAGGCGTACCTTCTCTAACTGAGATGCATAGGCTGCCTGTTGTTGAGGGGAAGTTTCAGCTGTGTTGACTCTTAAAATCTGCTCATAAAAGCGAAAGATTTGAAATGCGTAACTGGCGATCGCAATCTGTTTTTGGGACAAAGATCTGATTCGTTTCACCAAATCTGCGCAGGTTGCAGAGCGGGGCAGCAGGAAAACATCGGCATAGAGCGGAGGAATGATATTAGACCGTTGGCTCAACTCATCCAACAGAAGTTTTGCATCCTCGGATAGCTCTCCATCGAAATCAGCCAGGGAGTTGAGTAAGGCTAGCAGTAAAACCTTTGAACGTTTGTGTTTCAACTCAGGAGAATGACAGGCACTAATTTTTTCACAATCTTAGTACAACTCGTCGTAAATAAGGGTGGGAATTTGGGGTGCAGGGGTGGAACCCCCACGCAGGAGGTACTGTCCCCTGCACCCCCTATATTGAACCAATTTGCACACGGCTGTATTAATCGGAGTTTGGGATCAAGATTCCAGCCGTTGAAACGAAATTGACTTGTATTAACGTGAATTCGGGACAAGGATAGCGGCGGTTTTAACCGCCGCTATCGGGGCAAAACCGACCTGCGTCGGTTCGTCAAATCCTGCCTTTTCCGGAGTCCGCGTCGGCGGACTTTGCTTTAGTAGCCGCGAATTCATTCGCCGGGTTCTTAAACCGAATTGACGTGCGATCGCTGAGGTAACAAGCAATAAACATGCTCAGGGCAGCGATTACTCCAATGGAGAACTACGAAGCGATCGCCCCCGCCATGTCCAGCCCCAACCCGTCTCCGTTTTGATAGCAGACCCAATCGCGATCGCCACAATCAGCACTCCCCCCACTGGTGTAAGCCACCAATAGCGAGGAGGAATGTGAGCAATCTGTTCCTCGGTGCGCCGCAAAGCATAGTGAAGTGTGATGGTAACAATAGACAAAGCGATCGCCACCCCATCTGCTATGGCAATGGAACCTGTAGCGGCCTGCCTTAACAGAACTCCTAAAGCAACCCACGGCAGCGTGCAGGTCATTAATATTGCCAGACAAAGGTGGGCGATCGTCTTGAGGCTTCGCTGACACCCTAAATAGAGGTTCTTCGTCCACCCCTCCCAGATGCTTGCCCAAGAGTCATACATCTGCACCGATGCCAGGTCGGCTCCTAACCTATAGCGCAAAGCAAAGCCATTGGATTTAATTTGTTGTGCCAGGGTGACATCCTCCACCACCTCAGCAGCAACAGATCGGTGTCCTCCAATCGCCTCATACGCCGATCGCCGAAACAACATAAACTGACCCGTAGCAAACGCCGTTTCATCCTGGGGATCATTCACCGCCGCAAAGGGAAACCCTGCCAATAAAACCCCAATCATCAACGGTTGAATCAACCACTCCGCCCAGCAACCACAGACAATCGCCGGGGCACAACTGAGCAAATCGGCGTTTTCCTGAACTGCGGCTGTCACTGCCGCTTCGATCGCCCCAGGTTTGAGCCGCATATCTGCATCTAAAAACAGCACATAGTCTGCTGTCAGCAACGTTGCCACCTGAGCACACGCCCAATTTTTGCCAACCCAAACTTCAGTGTGAGGTCGAGGTGCCCCAGACAGTAACTTGAGCCGTGGGTCGCCCAATTGCTGATACAACGCCTGAGCGATCGCCCAGGTTTCATCCGTAGATTGGTCATCTACTAACCACACCTCCAATTGCTCTGGCGGTAATGATGTGCTGTTTAGAATTGATTTCAGACAACTCTCTACATTGTTAGCTTCGTTATAAGCAGGCACGACAACTGCCACCGTTGATGAAAGTGGCGATCGTAGATCAAGATTGCTAGGCTGAGATAATCGAGGGGCTTGCTGAGCGACTTGTCGCAGCTTCAAACCATACAGCAGGGTAGTGAGCAACCCAAGGATGACAACTCCGTCGATAATCATTGAGAGCATTCCCCCTCACAAATCGCTTAATGACTGTCTTGAACTGAGCATCGTATCTTTGCAACGCCTAAATTTTTGCTGGATTTTTGGGCAACTTATTACAAAGTTTTGCTCTAGAGGCGGCTAATTCGCATTCATCAGGTGCACTTTATTCAGAAAGGCTTTAGAATCCTTACAGGAATCTTCTTATTCCTAAACAAGTTCTCAACAATTGCTACACATTTTGTCGTTAAGTCTTATTGAATGATGCCTCGGATACTCGTCATTGACGATGACCCTGCAATTTCAGAGCTGGTCGCTGTGAATTTAGAAATGGCTGGGTATGATGTCAGTCAGGCAACTGACGGCATCAAGGGTCAGGCATTGGCTCTTCAGCTATTGCCCGACCTTATTATGTTAGACCTGATGCTTCCTAAGGTAGACGGTTTTACAGTATGCCAGCGGTTGCGTCGGGATGAGCGTACAGCCGACATTCCAGTGCTCATGTTGACTGCATTGGGTCAAACCCAAGACAAAGTCGATGGCTTTAATGCTGGTGCTGATGATTACTTAACAAAACCCTTTGAAATTGAAGAAATGTTGGCACGGGTTCGGGCACTCCTGCGGCGCACCGATCGCATTCCCCAAGCTGCCAAGCACAGCGAAATTCTCAACTATGGTCCTCTAACATTGGTTCCTGAGCGATTAGAGGCAATTTGGTTTGACCAAACCGTGAAATTAACTCATCTAGAGTTTGAGTTACTGCACTGTTTGTTGCAACGCCATGGGCAGACGGTTTCGCCAAGTGAAATCTTGAAAGAGGTCTGGGGATACGACCCCGATGATGATATTGAAACAATTCGGGTTCACGTTAGACATTTGAGAACTAAGCTAGAGCCTGATCCCCGTCATCCCCGTTACATCAAAACCGTCTATGGTGCGGGCTACTGTCTAGAGTTGCCAGCCGTACAGACAGACGATGTCAGTGATACAGAGTCAGAATCCCCTACCGTTGCTTGATCTCGCAAGTATAGTTTTGGTCAGAAAGCCTAAGACAAAGGCAATGGCTCAAACATTGATTCTGGGAGAGGTTTCTGACTTCCCTTTGCCCTATCAAATGGGGCTATGGCTATAATGGGGTGATTTTTCAGAACCTACAAAGTAGGGGCGTTTAATCAAACGCCCCTGTCTTGTTTCATTGATATAGTAACCGAGGAGTTGGTTAGGACAGGGTGCAGGGGTGGAACCCTTAACTTGGGCGTAGCCCCCAACCCCCCTTGGATTAACTGTCTCAACAGTTACTCAAGCAATCCGTAGCTGGATGTGTCTCATCAGGATGGGTTATGAAGGCTTCGCCCCTGAGCAGCAGTCGCCCTTACACTTTGTCCTAATCGTGCCTGTAGCCACAGGGTTTAAGAATACCTAGCAGTAGGGGGTAATGTCCTCACCACACTCATCAGCTAGGTAACACAAGGCGCGAAATCGCAATGCAACCACTTCGTCATACAAGGGGTTCAGCTTGCAGAGAGGAGGAATGCGAAGGATCGTGCGACCAAAGAGCCGGATAGTTCGCTCAAACGGACATTGAGCGGGGATCAGTTGACAAAGTCGTCGCGCAACCTTTGCATCGCGAACATTGATGTTGTCTAGCCAGTGGCGTAGAGGTTGCAAAAGGTCGGATGTGGGTTTGGTCGGTTGGGGTTGGATGGGTTGGGTAGAGGGTTCTGAAGGGATGGCAACGGTTTGCCGATCGAGCCAAATCCAACTGACAAGCGCAATGTCTTGGGTGATGATGTTTTGCTGGTTACAGTCCGGTGCTTTCATCTGGGTTCCTCAGTAGTAGTGAGGTGGGACTTACCTATCGATAACCTACAGTCGTAAATCAGACTTTATCGGATGGGGATCGCAGATTTTAAGAGAAACCTTGCAAATCGATTAGAAGTGTAGAGCGATGACCCTTGTGCATCCCGTTTATCCTAAGTCTGGCTACTCCTGGTTATGTAAGGGAATGTGGCAGGTGATCAACTGTCCCCTTACTTAACGGTTTAATCTTGCCTCAAATCCGGAATCTTTTAGTGAGTAATCCCACTAAAATTTCCCTTACCGATTCTAGCGATTTAAGGGTTATCACGGATATGTTTGTACTAATCATCGCTAAAGGAAAAAGGCGATCGATGGTGAGGTAGAGCGATCGCTACGCCAACACACAACAGTCACGATGTATGGGTTGTTTTTTGCAAAGTCTACCCCTGTTCCACCTCAGCCAGGAGACTGGGGTGGTTAGGATGGGGTGCAGGGGTGGAACTCCTAGCTCCCCTCTGCCCTAAATGAAGTGGCGATAGCTATATATAGCTTTGGTCAGAAAACTTCAGACAAAGGAATAGCGCAAACCCTGATGCTGGGAAGGCTTCCTGGACTCGCCTCCGCCCCATTGTAATGTGGCTCCGGCTATAACCCTTGCGTCAGTAATGCTAATGTCACTGACATAAAAAAAGATGATGCGTTTGTTAACCGCACCACCGTCTCGACCGTAGGGGTGAAGTGTAATTCGCCCCTACGCAAACCTACTGACTGCATTCCTAATCAGGAAGCAACGCGCTCAACCGGACGCTGTCGTCTGGCTGCTTGAGCGGCTGATTCAGCTGGGGTTTGCAGCAAGAACACTAACATAGGATTGCTTTGTAGTTCTCGACGAATCAGACGACGCAATTCGGCTTCGAGGTGAGCCTGGAGTTTAGTCCACTCAACTTCGATTTCACCATCACCAAAGTTTTGGGTAAATTCCTTCCAGCGATCGCCCAGCACTGTCTCGATCGTCTGCACGACTAACTTCTCCAGACGGGCTTTTTCAACCGAGGTGACAACGCCCCGCAGATGAACCTCAGGTTTTGCCAGTAGTTCACCCCGCCAACCTACCGCAGCGGCGATCGTGATGATACCGTCTTCTGCAAGCTGTTGTCGTTCCCGCAGGACGTTTTGCCGAACAACACCCCCCCGTGAAGCATCCACCAACTCAACGCCAGAGGGAACCTTACCAGCAATCCGAATACTCTCCTGTGACAGTTCCACGACATCACCATTGTTGATGATCACCATATTTTCGGCAGGAATGCCCATACTCTTGGCTGTCTCAGCGTGTTTCACCAGCATTCGGTGTTCACCGTGAACAGGCAAGAAGAACTTAGGACGGGTCAACGCGATCATCAATTTTTGATCTTCCTGGGCACCATGACCGGAGACGTGGATCCCTTTCTCTCGTCCATAAATGACGTTTGCCCCCTGCATCATCAACTTGTCGATCGTATTGACAACGGCGATCGTGTTCCCAGGGATAGGGTTGGCAGAGAAGATGATCGTGTCACCCTGGCGCACTTTAACTTGTTTATGCTCCTGATTAGCGATACGGGTCATCGCCGCCATCGGTTCCCCTTGGGAGCCAGTGGTCAAAATCAAAACGCCGTTATCCGGAATCTTGTTGATCATATTAAGGGGCACAAACAAGCTGTCTTCACACTTGATGTAACCCAACAACCGCGCCTGAGCAATGACGTTGAGCATCGATCGCCCCAATACAGAAACCACACGCTGGTGCTTCTTCGCCAATTCCAAAATCATGTTGATGCGATGGACGGACGACGCAAAGGTGGTGACAAACAAGCGTCCATTTGCTTGAGCAAAGGCGCGATCGAGATTCGGAAACACCGATCGCTCAGAAGGAGTAGACCCCGGCACTTCAGAATTGGTCGAGTCACTGATCAGGCAAAGGACGCCTTTTTCACCGTGCTCTGCTAACCGTTGAAAGTCGAAAAACTCACCATCCACCGGAGTATGGTCAATCTTAAAGTCGCCTGTATGAATGACTACGCCTACGGGGGTATGGATGGCTACGGTAAAACTATCGGCGATCGAGTGGGTGTTGCGAATATATTCCACCAGGAAATACTTACCGATCCGTACCATGTCACGAGGTCGGACGGTTCTCAACTCGGTGCGATCGGCAACTCCGGCTTCTTCTAATTTGCCCTGGAGGAGTGCCATCGCCAGGCGAGGACCATACATCACAGGAATATCGAACTGCTTGAGGTGAAAGGGAATACCACCAATATGGTCTTCATGACCATGGGTGACAATCATGCCCTTGATTTTATGTTTGTTTTCACGGAGATAGGTGGTGTCTGGCAAGACCACGTTCACCCCATGCATCCCGTCGGTCGGAAAGGCTAGACCTGCATCCAGCAAGACAATCTCATCTTTGTATTCAAAAACGCAGGTATTTTTCCCAATTTCGTGTAATCCGCCTAGAGGAATAATTTTGAGTGTAGGTGACGATCCGTTTTGACTCATGTATGTCCTTAAAGAATGAAATGAAATGTTTGAAAAACAGCTATCAAGAGTGGAGACAAGATAGGAGTTGGGTAGACGCTAACCAGAACGCAAACGATTGATAGGTTCAACCGAAATTGATGAAAACGCTCTGAATTATGAAGTGGGGTCGGGCTATTCAGTTGTAAGGAAACCTTATGTCGGGGAGCTTAAAGGATATTGCTACTGCGTTAGAAACCAGCGTTTTAATCAGCAGCCAATAAATTAAGCTCGGTCATGATGGACTGAAGGGCTTGGACGACATCAGCTGTGACATCACACAGAGGAGGACGAGTCGAACCAACCTGCCATCCCTGAAGTCTCAGAGCAGCCTTAACGGGAATGGGGTTTGTGCTAAGAAACAGGGCTTTGAATAGAGGCAACAGTTGTAGGTGAATTTTAGTGGCAGTCTGAGTCTGTCCCTGCTCAAAAGCTTGAACCAACTGTTGGATCTCATCTCCTACAAGGTGACTGGCAACACTTACAACACCCTGACCACCAACCGCTAAAATTGGCAGGGTTAACGAGTCATCACCAGAGTAAATGCCAAACGTAGACGGGGTTAAACGACGCACCTGGCTGACCTGATCGAGGCTGCCACTAGCTTCCTTGACCGCAACGATGTTAGGAACTTCGGCGAGACGGGCGATCGTCTCAGGGAGGAGGTTTTGACCTGTGCGTCCTGGAATGTTGTAAAGCAACATCGGCAGGTCAGGACTAGCCTCGGCGATCGCTCGAAAGTGGTGGTACAAACCCTCCTGAGGTGGCTTGTTATAGTAGGGAACTACTTGGAGTGACCCATCTAATCCTAGTTTATCTGCTTTTTGAGTAGCTGCAATTGCCTCAGCGGTAGAATTTGACCCTGTCCCGGCGATAATCTTGGCTTTCCCTGCAACCGCTTGTTGAATTACCTGAAAAAGCTGATATTCCTCGTCCCAAGTGAGAGTTGGTGACTCACCTGTTGTGCCACAGACGACGAGTGTATCTGTGCCATGGTTGGCTAGATGCACAGCTAACGCCTCGGCGACCGCATAATCAACCCCACCATCCAGATTAAATGGGGTAATCATCGCAGTCAAAACTCGTCCAAAATTAGTCACACCTGTCTCCTACACCCAACTCCCTAAACCCTTGCACCAATCTCAATCTTGCCAGAGGATCGCAACAGGTTTTGGGCAATTAATAGCTCGGCAATTTGTACTGCATTCAGAGCAGCCCCTTTGCGGATTTGATCGCCACTCAGCCATAGCTCTAGCCCACAGGGATGGGAGATATCCTGGCGGATACGCCCTACCAGAACGTCATCTTGGCCTGTAGCTTCAACTGGCATTGGGAAGTAGTTAGCCTGCCAATCTTCAACAAGCTTGACACCGGGAGACTGACTTAAAATTTGTCGAGCCTGCTCTACATCAAATGGGGTTTCAAACTCTAGGTTAACGGCTTCTGAGTGGGCTCGCAATACTGGAACCCGTACACAGGTTGCCGTAATGCGGATTTTAGCGTCGCCAAAAATCTTGCGCGTCTCATTCACCATCTTCATCTCTTCCTGGCAATAACCCTGATCGTCAATTGGAGTGTTGTGAGGAAAGAGGTTAAATGCCAGTGGATAGGGAAAGATATCTGTTGGCGGGGTTTGATTGTTCAAAATCGCGATCGCCTGAGCCTTAACTTCCTCGATCGCCCGTGCTCCGGCTCCACTGGCAGCCTGGTAAGTAGAAACCACAACTCGCTGGATTGGTTTCACCTGATGCAGAGGATAGAGGGCCACCACCATCAAAATTGTGGAGCAGTTGGGATTGGCAATAATACCCCGATGACCTATTGCTGCCTGAGGGTTGACCTCTGGCACGACTAGCGGCACGGTGGGATCCATCCGAAAGGCACTGGAGTTGTCGATGACGACCGCTCCGGCTGCGACTGCCTGGGGTGCCCACTGTTTTGAGGTGGAACCGCCCGCTGATGCCAACACAATATCGATATTGTCAAAGGAGCGATCGCTGACTGCCTCAATGGTCAACGTTTCTCCCTGAAACGTCAGCGTTTTTCCGGCTGAACGGGAAGAGGCAAGCAGCTTAAGCTCTGCGAGGGGAAATTGACGCTCGGCTAACAGGGTTAAAAGTTCAGTTCCAACAGCCCCAGTCGCTCCTAAAATAGCAACCCGATATGAGTTTGGCAAAATTAATTTCCTCCAACGAATTTTAATGAATGGTGACTAACGCTAGAAAGTCAACGCCAAATAACAATTCTGATAAAATCGCGATTTTTACGAATCCATGAACTAACTCTATAAGCATAGCCAGTATAGCCTCTGGACTCTCTCCTAACGATAAAAACTGGCTTGAAGCTAAATATTTTTCCTAGTCAAAAATTTATAGTTACCGTTGGTTAACAGAGGGCAGAACCACCCACAACCCACTCAATCAGAGATCTGGCAAGGATCAGGTCACTATTCCATAGGGCTGGCGAGATCACGAAACATAGTTAGACATTATCACTTAGATATCCCAGGTGAATAGCTATTTAAGGGTGAAAACGGCTAAGACCCTAGTTTAAAGGCACCCCATCGAAAAACTCTATCTGCACCTAATTGTTAAGATTGCCTCATCTCAAAACTTATTGAGAATCACATCGGTTTAATCGAGATCAGTTACTATAGCTAATTGCGGTGATATCAAAAAATTTAAGTAGCCGCGTGATTGTGCCACGAGAGAACCGATGAAAGTAATCCAGGAAAAGCTGCCCGCTAGCCAGATTGGTCTAGAAATTGAAATCACCCCTGAAGCGTCTAAACAGGCGTATGAGAAAACCCTGCAAGATTTCATGCGCTCGATGAACATTCCTGGCTTTCGCAAGGGCAAAGTGCCACGTCAGGTTTTGATTCAGCGGCTTGGGTCAACTCGCATCAAAGCTGCTGTGATTGAAGAATTGATCGACAGCAGCCTGAAGCAGGCGATCGAACAGGAAAAGATTGAGGCGATTGGGAACTTTGAATTGCGATCGCCCTTTGAAGAGTTGATCAACCAATTTGATCCCGGTTCTGCCTTCACCTTTTCAGCGGCAGTAGACGTCTCTCCAACACCGACCCTCGACCAATACCAAGGGTTCCAGATTCAAGCCGAAGAAATTGCCTACAAGCCTGAGCGGGTTGACGAGGTATTGGAGTCCTATCGCAACCGCATGTCAACCCTCGTTCCTGTCGAAAATCGAGCCGCTCAAGAAGGTGACGTAGCCGTTGTAGACTTTACAGGACGGTTAGCTCAAGCTCCCGAAGAAGGTTCGGATGAAATTCCCGGTGGCAGCGCAACTGATTTTGAAATTGAACTGACGGAAGGCAGGTTCATCGAAGGATTCATCGAAGGGATTATTGGTATGACTCCTGGGGAGAGCAAGGATGTTGAAGTGAGCTTCCCAGAGGGCTACCCTCAGCCCGATTTAGCAGGCAAAGCAGCCGTCTTTTCCATCACATTGAAGGATCTGAAGGAAAAGGAACTGCCTGAGCTGGATGACGATTTTGCTCAGGACGTCAGCGACTTTGAAACGCTCCAGGAGTTGCGCGACTCGTTAGAAGCCCGCTTCAAGAAGGAAGTTGAGGAGAAAACGCAATCCAATAAGGAGCAAGCCATCCTCAACGAGTTGGTGAAGCACATTCAAGTTGACCTTCCGGAAACGCTGATCAAACAAGAAATCAACTACATGCTGACTCAAACTGCAATGCAGTTAGAGCGTCAGGGCATGGATATTAAACAAATGTTTACACCAGAAATGGTGCAGCGATTGCGGGAGCAATCTCGACCAGAGGCGATCAGCCGCATTCAACGCACGATGGCACTGGGTGAGGTTGCTAAGCGAGAGTCGATCAAGGTTGAACCAGCCGAGATCGAAGCCAAAGTGAATGAAATGCTCCAAGACTTTGCGGGGCAGGATATTGACATCAATCGACTGCGCCAGGTTGTGGAAGAAGACCTGCTGAAGGAGAAGATCTTTGCCTGGCTAGAAGAGCACTCCACGCTAGAACTGGTGCCCGAAGGGTCACTTGCCCCGGCTGAAGCTCCCGTCGAAGAAGCTCAGACTGACACACCTCCTGCTGAGGAAACAGCCGTTGCCGAAACCCCGGTCGCATCTGAGGCTACAGTTGAAGCAACCGCTGTTGCTGTGCCTGATGCCCCAGTCGCTACGCCTGCCCCCAGTCCGGAAAAAGCAACCAAGAGCAAGAAATCGGCTGAGCCAGAGACGGCGTCAACTTCTGCGGCTGAACCCACCGAAGAGAAGTCGGCTGAACCCGCTAAGAAAACTTCGCGATCGACTAAAAAAACTAAAGGCAAAGCGGCGGATACTGACTCAGATGCTACGTCATCGCCACCCTCCGAAGAGGTTTAGGATTGTGGATTTCACAAACCCGCAACTGTACGGGTGGGTTTAGCAAACAATCTATGCTCTGCAATGGATTTGACGGCAAAACTCGCCCAACAAACGTCGAACCTACTTAATTCCCATTCCTAATGTCAAAGATGCTGAACATAGTCTTTCGAGTGGCGCATCTTACAGCAGTCCTACTGTAAGATCGACGTTTTAAGCCTGGGTATACCTACATCGGGGATTTGTTACACGAATGCAACAATTTGCATCCAACTTGTAGCATTTCCCGGATTCCCAACCAGTCTTAATTCAGTTGAGGCATAATGTCGGATATGGCATTACAAGATTGACAAGCCCCAACTCATTTTGCTCTTAAACATGCCTTCCCTTGATTCTATGATTTCCTCCCAATTCGATCGCAACCCAACCATTGCAGCTCAACCCTATAGTCTCTACTCTGGTGGAGCTAGCAATGCGTTTCCTCCCATGGTTGTTGAGCAGTCGGGGCGAGGCGAACGGGTATTTGACATCTACTCCCGCTTACTCCGAGAACGCATTATTTTTATCGGCACCCCGATTGATGATGCGGTCGCTGATTCTGTTGTGGCACAACTGCTTTTCTTGGCGGCTGAAGATCCCGAAAAAGATATTCAACTCTATATCAACTCCCCCGGTGGCTCAGTGACGGCGGGTATGGCAATGTACGACACGATCCAATTTATCGAGCCTGATGTCGTTACGATTTGTTATGGGTTGGCTGCTAGTATGGGAGCTTTTCTGTTATCGTGCGGCACGGCAGGCAAACGTTTATCCTTACCCAGTTCTCGCATCATGATTCATCAGCCGCTTGGGGGTGCTCAAGGTCAAGCAGTTGATATCGAGATCCAGGCAAAAGAAATTTTGTATCATAAGCGCAAACTCAATGAGTTGTTAGCCCACCATACGGGTCAACCCCTTGAACGCATTGAGGCTGACACAGAGCGCGATTTCTTTATGTCCGCTGAGGAAGCAAAGAATTACGGTCTGATTGATCAGGTCATCTCACGGCAAGACCTTCCTTCTGCTCGAGAGACTCTCACCGCATTGAAATAAGAGGCGACTATGACCAAATACGACTCCCATCTTAAGTGTTCATTCTGTGGTAAGTCGCAAGAGCAAGTTCGTAAGCTGATCGCGGGTCCAGGAGTTTATATCTGTGACGAATGCGTTGACCTCTGCAATGAGATCTTAGATGAGGAGTTGTTTGACTCAAGTGCCACGGTTCCTCAGCCTTCCCCTCGCCGAGAGCAACAGCCAGAAAAACGACAACCGCGATCGCCCCATGTATCTCTTAATCAAATTCCCAAACCCAGGGAGATCAAGAAGCACCTGGACGAGCATGTGATCGGGCAGGATGAAGCTAAGAAAGTTCTGTCTGTAGCGGTCTATAACCATTACAAACGACTGAGCTTCACCCAGTCAAAAGGCAAGATTGAAGATTCGGTAGAGCTACAAAAGTCTAATATCCTGCTGATTGGTCCGACTGGATGTGGCAAAACTCTGCTGGCTCAAACTCTGGCAGAAATGTTGGATGTGCCTTTTGCGGTGGCTGATGCCACTACCCTGACAGAGGCAGGCTATGTCGGTGAAGACGTAGAAAATATCTTATTGCGGCTATTGCAGGTTGCTGACCTTGACGTTGAAGAAGCTCAACGCGGCATTATCTACATCGACGAAATTGATAAGATTGCCCGCAAGAGCGAGAATCCGTCCATTACCCGTGACGTATCGGGTGAAGGGGTGCAGCAAGCTCTGCTGAAAATGTTGGAGGGGACAATCGCTAACGTTCCTCCTCAGGGTGGGCGTAAACATCCCTATCAAGATTGCATTCAAATCGACACCAGCAACATTCTGTTTATCTGTGGTGGGGCGTTTGTCGGACTCGACAAAGCCGTCGAGCAACGGATGGGCAAAAAGACGATGGGCTTTATTCAGCCTGGAGAAAACCAGCCTAAAGAGAAACGGGCGGCAGATGTGTTGAGGCATTTGGAGCCTGACGATCTGGTGAAGTTTGGTATGATTCCCGAATTTATTGGTCGTGTACCTGTGATTGCGGTGGTTGATCCCCTGGATGAAGATGCGTTAACCGCAATCTTGACTGAGCCTCGCAATGCTCTGGTGAAGCAGTATCAAAAACTGCTGAAGATGGACAATGTGCAGCTTGAGTTTAAGCAGGATGCGGTGCGGGCGATCGCCAAGGAAGCCTATCGTCGCAAGACGGGAGCTAGAGCCCTGCGGAGCATCGTAGAAGAACTGATGCTCGATGTGATGTATGAACTGCCCTCGCGCAAGGATGTGACTCGGTGTACCATTACTCGCGAAATGGTAGAGAAGCGGTCTACAGCCGAGTTGCTATTGCATCCTTCATCGCTGCCCAAACCTGAATCAGCTTAAATCCCAGTGCTGAGAAAATAAAACTTTCGGTGGGGGCATGGTGTACCATGTCCCTACACTTATTTTTTTGACTTCATCTAGATTCACAGCGTCTTCCAATGCCCTACCTTTCGATTCGGGGAGTAGACCACTACTACCAGTGGATCACAGCCACAGGATCAGAGCGATCGCCTTCATCAACCAAGCCCGTTATGGTGTTTATGCATGGTTGGGCAGGCTCCGCCCGTTATTGGGAGAGCACCGCACAGGCGTTAGCCAATGAGTTTGATTGTTTGCTATATGATTTGCGCGGTTTTGGGCGATCGTCCCTGCCCCGACCCGTTCCTGAGACAGTATCGGCGATCGGTTACGAGTTGGAAACCTATGCTGATGATCTGGCAAGTTTGCTAGATGAATTCCAGATCGATCAGATCTACTTAAATGCCCATTCCACTGGCTCATCGATTGCAGTCTTTTTTCTAAATCTCTATGCTCAACGGGTCAAGCAAGCCATTTTGACCTGTAGTGGCATCTTTGAGTATGACGAGAAAGCATTTAACGCCTTTTACAAGTTTGGCGGCTATGTCGTCTCCTTCCGTCCCAAGTGGCTTTCAGCGATTCCTGGCATCTCGCGTATATTTATGGCTCGCTTCGTTCGCAATGCCCTACCCAATCCCATTAGTCGTGCCTTTCTGGATGACTTTTTAATGGCAGATTATGAAGCTGCCATGGGCACAATTTACACCGCTGTCAGTAAGAGAGCCGTAGAGGTGATGCCGCAGGAGTTTAAGCAATTAACAGTGCCGACGTTGCTGATCTCAGGGCAATATGACCAGATCATCCCCGCTGACATGGGGCGACAAGCCGCAGCCCTCAATCCTCTAGTGCAGCATATCGTGATGCCCAATACAGCCCATTTCCCTATGCTGGAAGACCCAGAAACCTATCTCAACCATCTACATCAGTTTTTGAAGCAGGAAGTGGGGAGTAAGAGTGTTGGTAATCAGGAATAGCCGTGGAGGGTGCAGGGTAGAGAAATCAGTTAGTGTTTCAGACTACGCGTGACGTCAGTTACTCATGAATTTTGCCGTCGGGCATTGTAGCTCCAGTGAGACAAACTCCTGTCAAATCAGCCTCCCAAAGGTTTGCTTGCCGGAGATTGGCATAGCTCAGGTTGGCTCCTGCCAGATTAGCTCGACTGAGGTTTGTCATCACCAAATTTGCTCGAACTAAATTAGCTCCTGCCAGATTGGCTTCATTGAGGGTTGCTTCTCTCAGGTCAGATTCGGTGAGAATGCTGGCATTTAACTCGGCTTGATAGAGATTTGACCCAATTAAATTCGCTCCGATTAAAACGGCTCCTTTCAGGTTAGCGTGGCTGAGATTTGCCATACACAGGTTGGCCAGACTCAGATTGGCTTTGCTCAGGTTGGCGTTGTACAGAGTTACGCCAATCAGGTTAGCCACACATAGGATTGCAATACTCAGGTTGGCATTGCGAAAGTCAGCCTCCCGTAAGTTGGCTTGGCTCAAAGTTGCCTCTCGCAGATCTGCCCAACTAAAGTTAGCCGCATACAGGGTTGCCTGACTGAGGTTTGCAGTGTAGAGGTTAGCCTGTCGCAGATCAGTGCGGCTGAGGTTGGCGCGGTTTAGATTTGCCATGCAGAGGTCGGCATGGCTCAAAGTGGCATAGCTTAAATTGGCTGATCTCAGGATGGCTTCTCGCAGGTTTGTTCCTTTGAGATTAGCCGTGCAGAGCACCGCCCTGGAAAGATCGGCATTTCTCAGGTCAGCCTCCGTCAAGTTCGCTTCTCGCAAGTCGGCGGCAATTAAGTTGGTTTCACGCAGATTCGCTTCGCTCAGGTCGGCTGTGTAAAAAGTGGATTCTGTCAGGTTGGCACGCTGCAAATTTGCTTTTCGCAAGCTTGCCATACAGAAGTCAGCATGATCCAGAATCCCTTCAGTCAGGTCAACACTACTGAGGGTCGCTTCTCTGAAGTTAGTTTGGTTTAAAACTGCCTGTCTCAGATTAGGGCTGATGTCAGCATGGTCTGCACGCCAATGGTTCCAGCGTGCAATCCCTTCTTGCAGCAACGATAGATGTTCCGCGTTTGCCATCTAGAGCACCTAAGCCATCTCAACAGGTATAGCAACCCTAGTTAGAACGGGTGCGGGGATGGAGCTTCTGGTTAGAGGCAACACCCCACACCCCCTTCAAATTCAAGTTATGTGGCGATCGCTATATCTTTAGTGTGCCCACTTGTAGCACTGACTGGATGGATATCGGGAAATTGTTAATAATAGCTCTGGTCAGAAAGCTGAGGACAACGGCAAGGGGTCAAACCCTGATTCTGAGGCAGCTTTTCGACTCGCCTTCACCCCATTAAATCTGGCTACGGCTATCCCTGTTGTCGAACGGCACTAAAGCTCAGCCTTGACTCGGCGGATGGGCAAGTTGGCAATCAAGGCCGTTGCCCGCTGATTGTTTTCCAGCAAAAATTCTGTCTCTTCGGGGTCAATCTCGACATATCGAGCCACTACCTCCAGGATCTCTTGCCGCATCTTTTCGACCAGAGCCGGAGGCAAATCAGCGCGATCGTGAGCTAACACGATTTGTAAACGCTGTTTAACTTGCTCACGGCTACTAGGAGTCGTGTTCGGGCGAGGAAAGAGCCGTTCGAGGAGTTCATGGAACATGGAAGCGGTTGGCAGGGGGTGAGGTGGCAGAAAAGGTTGGAAGCGCAGCGTCAGGACATGATGATGGGCTTAGTCGCGAGATGCACGAAAGAACCGACGAATCCGAGAAAAGAGGTCATCGTGCGTTGCGGTCAAATCGATAAACGGAACGGTTTCCCCCTCTAAACGGCGGGCAATGTTACCAAAGGCGATCCCAGCTAGCGTGACGGTTTGGGAGAGTACCAGAGGTTCTCCTTTGTTAGTGGAGACAATCACCCGTTCATCATCTGGGATGACCCCAATCAGGGGAATTGCGAGAATTTCCTGCACATCTTTAACAGACATCATCATGTCTTCTTGCACCATTGCTGGCTTGAGCCGATTGACAATGAGATTGATTTTTTTGATGTTGTTTGCTTCAAGTAGACCAATAACGCGATCGGCATCTCGCACAGCGGCAATCTCTGGGGTGGTGACAATGAGGGCTTCTTGAGCAGCGGCAGTAGCATTTTGAAACCCCATCTCAATTCCAGCTGGACTGTCAATGAGAATGAAGTCGAAAGACTCTGTCAACGTATTCACGATCTGCTTCATTTGCTCAGGAGTAACCGCCTCTTTGGTGCGATTTTGAGCAGCAGGCAAAAGTGCCAGATTGGGCTGACGTTTATCTTTGACCAGGGCTTGCTCTAGACGACAATCACCTGACAGAACCTCAACAGCGGTGTAAACGATGCGATTTTCTAAACCTAACAGCAGGTCTAAATTCCTCAGACCAAAGTCGGCATCCACGACCGCAACTTTGTGATTGCGCTGAGCAAGAGCCATGCCTAAGTTGGCAGTACAGGTTGTTTTACCAACCCCGCCTTTACCAGATGTGACAACGATGATGCGACTCATGATTTGCTGGAGTGAATAACAGGATGAACGTCAGGTCAGGGAAATGAGTGAGTAGGTGGCACTTAACTCAGGTGGTTGATTAGTCGAGTGCGAGAGAAATCAGAGGCTTTGGCAATGCGAATCCCTTCGGCGGAAACGTAGGCAATTTCAGGGTGATATTGATCCGGTGGGGTTTCGGGTGCGCGTGCAACCTGATCAGCAATCCGAATCTGAGTTGGCTCCATGCGTAGTGCCATGATTAGACAGCGACTATTCCCGGCGGCACCTGCCTGCACTACACCGCGCAGATTGCCCCAAACCAGAATGTCGCCATCAGCGATGATCGTGCTACCGGGGTTGACATCTCCCAAGATTACCACTGTACCAGGATGGCGGATTTCCATACCTGATCGCAGGGTCGTTTGGAGATAGAGCGGATCAGCCAGGGCTTGCCCAGACTCGGCGGGTTGGTTGAGGTGGGCGATCGGAGAGTGTTGCTCGACGGAATATCCGATCGTAACAGCCGCAACGGCAGTTTGACGACGACTTGTGTAAACCCGTTTAAGTTGGAGTTGGGCTTCGTTGAGTGCATCCGCGATCGCCTGGAGTTGGCGCACATCGAGCAAACGATCGCGAGCAATCAGGTGAACGGCGGTGTTGGGCTGCCAGAAGCGATCGCCAGCATTTAGTCGTTGTCTCAGTTGTTGCCATACATCTGCCCAGGTGGTGCTCAGGGGCGTCTCTTCTTCCGGCTCTGGTGGTAGCAGAAGTAGCAACCGACCTCCCTCACTTTTAAACCGGACTTGTAAATGAGGGGTGACATCGGGCAGGGGTTGAGAAATTGGTGAGATTGGGGCGGGTGCAGAAGTGTCAGAATTCATGCGGTCGTCGGGTGGTTAGGCACTGATGGAGCTAAGATAACTACTCATATTAGTAGTCAAGCTGCGATTAGACAAAAAAATTAACGTTATCCCTCTGGTCGTGCTCTAAGAGTCATCACTTGAGGATGAATTGGCAAGCTCTAAGCAGGTTTGGGGTTGCGGCTGAGACGCAAATACGCCTCGGCTAAAGAGGTGCGATCGCCCACATTTCCGGGAAACAGCACCACAGGTAGATTGGGGAACTGCGGATGATTGGCAGGTGTGCGAACGATAGAGCATCCTGGCAAGATCTGTCCCAACAGGCGGGCGGTAGTTAAAGCTAACCCCTGACTCAAAACATCATTGGAGGTGATGCCCCCTTTGCTAATCAAAAATCCGATATCGGTCGGCAAACCCCTGACCACATCCATTAAGAGTTGAGACACAGCCAAGCCAAAGTCCAGGCGGGTTTGCACATCAGCAAAGGTGAGTTCCTGACGACTGGTAAACACAACGGGGGTTTTGCCATCGGCATGAGCGCGATGCACCTGATCCAGCGTGTGTTGCAGCAAGTCAGCCCGTTGAGTCGCCGATTCGTCTAATAAATGCACCACATCGACTTCGATCGCCACTGTTCCCTCCGCTTGCAACAGGTGTTCCAGTTGCTCCGTCGTCTTTTTCACATGGGAACCGACGATCACCACTCCGGCTTGACCGTCACGAGTATACGCCGCCATGTCTTCTGGGGCAATGGGTTGCGGAGGCAACGCTGCTAATGCAGTCAGCAGACTGGCGGCACTGCGAAACAAAAACCGCTTACCCTGAGAGGCAGCCGCGAGAATATCACTGGCAAATTGATTCAAGTCAGCCTGAGTCTCGGCATCTACCACCACACACTGATTGTCCTTGAGGTGCAGCAGGCGATCGAAACTGCCTGCGCGAATATCGGCTAACAAAAACCGCTCTACAGCCGTGGCGGGAATGCGTCCTCTGGTTTTTTCTTCGACGTAATCGGGCAAGTAACTGTGGCTAAAGGCAAAGACAGAGTCACGAGCAAACTCAGTCGTATGAACGGGCGTCTCCACCCCATTAACGATGAGGTAGTGGATGCTATCGCGGGTGATGCGTCCTCCCTCAAAAAAAGCAGGGGTCAGAAAGTGAGCATCAAATGGACCTAACTCTTGGGCGATCGCGTCTGTCTCAATTGGGTAGTGTCCTCTGAGGGTTGAGTCAGAGCGGCTGACAATCAAAAAGTCGCTAATTCCCTCCAGGGCGATCGCTTGCTTTAAGTTATGGCAGACCTCCCGTGTCACTGCATCAGCTTGGGTTGGGGTGAGGGCTCGCGTATTGGTCAGCACGAAAAAGATTGGTGCCTCATCTGTCAAGCCAATACGAAGCGTGTCCACATCCCAACGAGTCAGCAACAGACAACTGTGAACCGTTTGGGAACCTGTCGGGTCGTCATCTAAGACAATAATTTTAGGGTTAGCTGTCATAAAGGAGTGCGACTACAAAAAGGCACAATAATTAAAGAATGAACAACAATAAAGAGTCATGCGTTGAATGTCGTGTTGGGTCAATTTACACCCCCCGATCAAACCGCTTGTCTTTGCACCTTACCATGTCGTAGAGCGATTTCTTTGAGGTGGTTTGACCTGACTGAAATAGGGAAAGTTTAGAGTAGAGGCGAAGCATCAGACGCTTGGACATGCCTTATCGCTGCGTCACGCCAGCGTCACTTCCCTCCACGTTAACCAGTGGTTTGAGAACTCAGCGATGATCAGGTCGCTTCACAAAATGAAATGCCGATTTGTTCCTGTTGCGATCGCCAATTGCTTCAAATGCCAGTTTTATTGAGTAGAATGTTTAGCAATTTGTGAGATTTCAGAGATATCATCGCGTTAGTTGTAGCAAATCACAATTCTGACCTCAGGGTTCTAATTGCACTCAAACACGCAAGATAACTTTTAGTGAATAAGCGAGGGGCTGCACACGAATGGGGCGACTGGACGATTTACCCGAATACTCTGCCTCAGGAGAGCTAAATACTGCGGAATCCGTGTTGAAAGCAGTAACGCAAGATCTAAAGACCTTGCAACATGATTTAGTTGTCCAGTTAAAGCAAGATGTCAAACGACTCCAAGCTGAAAAGTCTCACTTGCTCAATGAGATTGAGAAACTGCAAGCTCAACATGAGATGTTGCAGTCTGAGCAAAATACACTGTTGACCCGGCAACAGTTGGCACAACAACAACTGTGGGCAAAACAACTGGCGCAGGCACTGGCGGCTCATCTACAAACCCAACTGCTTCAGCGGATGCAAGCTGATCCCTACGCCAAACCGGGACCCAATACATCAGCTGCTCCGCTTCAGGGAACCGCCAACGACAACGCCTATCAGGTTTTGTCTTCGATCGATGCGACCCTGAACCGCACGATGAACTCTCTGCGGCAAGACCTAAACAGTTATCAAAGCTCGCTATCGCAACAGATCAGTCGGATGCAAACCCTGGAACAGCAGGGTGAAGCGATCTTGCAGGCGTTAGTGAATCGGCTCAGTCAACAGTTACAGTCAGAAACGGCAGCCCGCCCTTTGAATGGGGGGTCTGTGCCCCCTGGCAGTGGCTACCGTACGAATGGGGGAGGAAATGGTTACCCCGTCTCCAATGCCCCCTATCCCTATGTCACCCACCCAACTAAACCCGATGCAGCGGTGCTTCCGGTTCCTCCAGTGGTGCCACCGGAGCCATCTCTCGCAACGGGGCGATCGCCCCAACGCACTCAGCAGTGGTCTGAATTTCAACTGGGGTTGGTGTTGATCTTGCTATCTACGATCGCCCTGTCACTCCACAACGTTGTCGTCGGCATTATTGGCAACCCCAGCAGCATTTTTGGGGTGTTTAGTTTAGGCGGATACATTCAACTCAACAGTTTGGGTAACTCCCTGTGGATCTTGTGGGTACGGATGTTGATCGTGCTGCCACTGATTGCGGCTCTGGCAACCCGGTTTTATCCACCCGCCTGGAAAGCCATCAAATCTTTCTTTGTCTCTGGCAATCGTCAGTTGCAATTCAGTGTGGTGAGCAGTGGGTTCTTTCTGTTTCTCTCACAGATCTTGATTTACATCGCGATCGCTCAGGTGGGTCCCGGTGTAGCCGTCACGATTCTATTTATGTACCCAATCGTGGTCGTGCCCCTCGCCTGGTTACTGTTCCGCGATCGCCCCACGCCCCTCCGCTGGACGGTGATGTTTGCCATTTTATCGGGCGTAATCCTCACTGCATTTCCTAAGTTGGCAGCAACAACGAATATTTCCTGGCTAGGCGTAGGCTGTGCTGTGATGTCGGGCATCTTCTTTGCCTTCTATCTCCTATTCATGCAAATTAGCTTCAAATGCAAGCTACATCCGGTGCCAGTGAGTGTGATTCAGTTCTTCACCATCTTTGTGTTGACTAGCTTTAGCTTGCTGCTGCCGTTAGGCCCGCGTGTGTTACCTGATGGGCAACTGGGATTCATTGCCGGGGGAATTGTCTTAGGAACCCTAACCTTCCTGGGGTATCTACTCAATAACTTTGGTGTGGGGCTCATCGGACCTGCACGCGCCGCTATCATTGCATCGAGCGGACCTGTTTTGACGGCTCTTCTGGCGTTTTTCATCACCCCTAGCTCACGTACTGCCCTGCAAGGGGTGCAATGGTTGGGCATCGTGATCGTCACTGTCAGTGTGATTGCTCTTAGCTTCGAGAAGATGCTAACGCAGATGAAAGATACTAAGTCCGTTAACGCTAAACCAGCGAGATAATAGGTCAGCGGTGTCGCTGCTCCAATAGATGCATTTTGCCGGGACACTTCGTGAAACCCCTCCCGTGGTTGTAACAGGACTTACACCGTTCGATCTCCCAAATATCCTTGGAAACGGGCTTCCGGAATTTCCCCTTTTCAAGGGGAGCTAAGGGGGATCAAAGTTTTAGACTTCAAGTGCGTAAGTCCTGTGTGAACTAGATGCGATCGCCCCTACTTTGCGTTGGATGGTTGAATCGGTAAATCAATGATGAATTCTGCGCCTTCACCTGGAGCGGAATTGCAACGAATCTGCCCACCGTGACGCTCAACTACAATCTGGTGACTGATCGACATTCCCAGCCCAGTGCCCTTGCCGATTTCCTTTGTAGTAAAGAAGGGATCAAACACCCGCTGAAGAATTTCCTGCGTCATACCCGGTCCATTGTCTCTAATCGAGATGGAAATGTGGGTTTCATTGCAGACCTGCGTCCGGATGGCAATCGTCGGTGTGAATTGAGTTTTTGTTTTAGGATTTAGTGCTTTTAAGCTGATTGAGTTGTGCCCATTTGTGGGTGCGATCTCAGCCGCATCATCCCATTCCGCTTCAAAAATCAGGTACTTGAGCTTCTCCTCTAAAGCATCGATCGCATTGCTAAAGATGTTCATAAACACCTGATTGAGTTGCCCTGCCGAACACTTGATGTGAGGTAAATCTCCGTAATCCTTGACGATTTGAATGGCAGGACGATTTGCCTCCGCCTTGGTTCGGTGTTGCAGAATCATCAAGGTGCTATCGATGCCCTCGTGAACATTGACCAGTTTCAACTCGGCTTCGTCCAATCGCGAGAAGTTTTGCAGCGATCGCACAATCTCACAAATCCGCTCAGCCCCTACCCGCATCGACGCCATCAATCGTGGCAAATCGCTCATGATAAAGGTCAAATCCATTGTTTCGCACTTCGTTTGAATATCAGACGGAGGCTCCGACACCGCCTCTTGATAGAGGTTTACCAATTCCAACAAGTCCTTGGTGTAGCGGGTAGCATAGGCTAAGTTGCCGTAGATAAAATTCACGGGATTGTTGATCTCGTGGGCAACCCCTGCCACCAACTGCCCCAGACTCGACATCTTTTCGCTTTGCACGAGTTGGGTTTGTGCTTGTTGCAGTTCAATCAGGGCTTTTGCCAGTTGCTGCGATCGCTCCCTCTCTTTGGCTTCTGACTCTCGCAGAGCCTCTTCGGCTAACTTACGCTTGGTAATATCCTCAACCGTGCCCTCGTAATACAGCAATTTGCCATCTTCATCGCGAACCGCACGAGCGTTTTCAGAAGTCCAGATGATGCTGCCGTCCTTGCGGTAAAACTGAGATTCAAAATTGAAAACCGAGCCTTGTTGTTCCAGTAAGGCTGCAAATTCAGCCCGACGATTCGGATCAACATACAACTGCGTCTCAATATCAGTCAGATGGTTGATCAACTCCTCCTGAGATGCATAGCCATACATTCGCACCAAGGCTGGGTTAATGCTGATATAGCGACCCTCTGGCGTAGTTTGGAAGATTCCTTCCGCCGCATTCTCAAAAATGCTGCGATACTTTTCTTCGGCTTCTCGCAGAGCTTCTTCGGCTTGCTTCCGTTGAGTAATGTCTCGTGCCACCCAAATCACCGAATTATCGGGCAATGGCGAAATGTTGGCAACAAACCATCTGTCCTTAGGTTGTCCGTCTGGAGAGCCTGTAAAGTTGCTGACGGGTAAGCTGTATTCCAGAGTCACCGTTTTGCCCATGCTAAGCGCAAGTTGAATCTGCTTGTAGAACAGATTGGCAACAGGTAACGGCAGGACATCGTATACCGTTTTGCCGACCCGTTCGACTTCTGGTTTGTAATGAACCTCAGAGTTGGTCGCCACCATTTTGAGATAGCGTCCCTGACAGTCAAACACGGTGATCACATCGGTCATCGCCGCAAACAGTGCTCGCAGTTCCGCTTCTGAGTTACGGAGAGCGGCTTCGACCCGTTGCCGTTCAGCGATCTCAATGACCAGACGACGGTTCAACTCTTTCAATGCGGCGGTTCGTTCTTCAACACGAGTTTCTAGCTCTTCGTTGATGCGTTGCAACGCCTCTTTTGCCCGTCTGCGCTCGGTAATGTCTTCAACCGTGCCTTCGTAATACAGCAGATTGCCATCGCTATCTCGCACAGCATGAGCGTTTTCAGAGATCCAGGTGAGGGAGCCATCCCGGCGATAGACCTGTGACTCAAACCCCACGACCGCATCATGTTCTTGCAGCAGCCGAATGAACTCAGAGCGTCGTTCGGGGTCAACATAGAGTTGCTGCTGCACACTGGTCAGGTTGGCAACCAGTTCTTCGGGAGAGTCGTACCCATAAATTTTGGCAAGGGCAGGGTTAGCACTGAGGTAATAGCCATCGGGAGTGGTCTGGAAGATCCCTTCAATGGCATTTTCAAAAATGCTGCGATACTTTTCCTCTGCCTCTCGCAGGGCTTGCTCTGCGCGGTGTCGCTCTGTAATGTCGATGCCAACAGCAAAAGCAGCCCGTCCCTGATCGTACTTTTTCATCACGATCAGGAAGTTACGGGTCACACCATGCACCGTCGCAGGCACTTCTTGAAACGTATCTTCAGAGGAGCTATGGAAAAAGTCTTGAACAAACTCTGTGAACTGGGAACTGGATTGGAGAAAGCCAATATCCTGCCCAACAAAAGCGTCAGGCTCCAGTCCATAAGTACCTGCCAGATAACGATTGACGCCGAGATACCGCAAATCTGAACTGATCCACGACACAATCCCAGGGATCGCTTCTAAGATTGCCTCAAGCTGGTCCTTCGTAGCCCGCAGTGCCTCTTCTGCTTGATGGCGTTCTGCTACTTCTGCTACGAGTTGTTCATTTGACCCCCTTAAAGCAGCCGTTCGCTCTGCGACCTCGCTCTCAAGGTCAGCCTTCAACTGCTTCAGCTCTTGCTCGATATTTTCGCGATCGCTAACCAACGCCTCCAGTTCAGTAACCTTTTGGCGCAAAACAGATAGTTCACTAATTAACTGCTCTTTGGATTTTTCGTCGTCTTTCATGGGAAATGGTTTTCTACCTGAAGAGAAATGCACCCCTGATTTCTCTGATTCCTTGAGGTTCAGACCGTTTCCGGATCTTTGCAAAGGAAGCTGCTCTGAACGAAAACGCTATGGCAGAAAACCCTGAAACGTACAATGCCAGCCCGTCGTAACCTCAACTAAGATATGCACCAGTATAGGATAAGTGAGTGTTGCTGATTGTTGCCTTAAGTACCAATTTTAAGTGGTTAGAAGGATAAACAAAAGGCAAAATACCCAATTGACCGAGTGGGGACACCGATCAATCGCTTCACTTAATAAATAGTAGCTGCTTAAATAATGCCTGCTTGAATACTACATGGAATTGGCGATCGCTAACACACCCATTGACTCAGGTTTTGCTTAGCTGGTTGGGAAGCCAATCCACAAAATCTCTGCAATTGTTCCCGAAATTGCAGGACGTTGCGTTGATGTAAAATTCACGCCCCCACGGAAAGACGGACAGTAGTCAGCCCCCGCGATACTGTCCGTCTTTCTCTTACTGTGGAGTGTGGGTTTATTCAACCCTTTCCTCTAGATTATTTCTTCAATCGAACTAATTGGCGAAGGAATCATGAAGATCAAGTAAGAAAACAATGAGGCTCGCTTTTCTAGCTATGCCTCTCTAAAATTGACTGACCATCGACATCAGGTAGCACCACATTCAACAATTCTGCGATCGTTGGTGCAAAATCTGTAACTGAGACGACATTCTCTAACTGACCGGGTGGCATGGCTGAGTTTATGGCAAAAAACATGCCATTAGGTTGGTGATCCCCAGTTCGCACTCCCGCAAATGTCTTTTCAAGCACACCGATTTTTTGAGAACTGACCCGTTGAATGGGTTTTTCCCGATTCCATTCGATCAATAGATCAGGAAAAGTATCTAAACACTCGCCCTGATAAAGATCCGCCGTGCGTAAGACTTGTTTGACCAACGGCTTGCCAGTGTCTAAATTGACTATTTCTGTTAAGTCATGGGTGAGTTGTTCGCAGAAGCGGTCATACTCTGCACCGGGATGAATCTGACCCTTTGGCTCACGCCCTACAAGGTTAACTCGAATAGCTCCATAAACATCATTGTTAGGGACTGTAAAACACTTGCGCCGACTCGCATCAGGCTCTGCCATCGCTTTGCGAAACGGTTTATCACTTCTCCAGAAGCGATCGCGCAATGGTTTCCAAACAAGCTGTTTCAGCGGTTTCAAAAACCAGCTTAGCCCTGCCACTTCCTCTAAATTGGTGTTCAGTGCTTTAGCAAACTGCTGTTTTGCAGCGGAAACTCCTATGTTTTCGAGACGGCAGAGAATATCATCTAGCAAAAAAGTGCCGTCGTAATGGGGACCCATACCATGGCTGGCAAGAATGAAAACGGGGGTCTCTGGATCAACCTCGGCTACAAGCTCACCAACAGCTTTATCAAGAGCTTGATAGACCGCTAAAAGGGGGTCTCCAATCAACTGAACAATATCAGATTGGTGCTTAGGATGGTGTGGGTCATGCAAATTCCAGCATTGATGCCCGACACAATGGCTCTCGCTAAAAACTGTGAGAAACAAATCCCAGTTGCCCTGGTTTAAAAAGTGTTTAGACAGGGCTGTTTTGGTCTCAATTCTATGAATCAGGTCGTCTCGAAACTGACGATATCCTTCAACCGTTCGAGAGATGGTGTTGCAATCTCCAACTGGATCTCGTCCAAACTGATTTTCTATGTCAGCTGCTAAGGTTTCTGGATAAGTATATAGTTGCCCAATGAAATCAGGATCGTGAGTTCCCCAATCTACAATTTGAATGCCGTTAAGGTTGGGCGTTAAAAACGTTTTAGGAACATCAACGATTCCTACTCGCCGACCTGCATCACTTAATGTTTTCCAAAACGGCTCCCCTTTAACGTCTGTAACTTGAGTCTTAAAAGTTTTGTAACTGCCTGGTCCAAGCTGGGTGTAACAATATCGCCCGTGTCGTACTGGAGATAAACCCGTTGAGAATGAGGGCCACACCGCCCCAACGTAAAAACCAATGGGATTGGTTGTAATTCCCCACGTGGCTTGCTCTAATAATATTTTGAAGGTTGGTAATAACCCGTCTCTTGCCCACAAACGAATTAGTCTTTGATCGGCTGCATCAATGCCAATCATTAAAACTTTAGCTTTTTGACCCATGACAACCTTCTAGAAGAGTGAGTAGGGGAGCTCTTTTCAAGCCAATCGTTTAAATCGGAAAGAGATAAGAAGTAGATGCCTGAGGGTATTTAGAAATAATGTAAAGATCGAGGACTAGTCTAACAATGCTCACCGAATGCAAGGAAGCTATTTCTACCAATAAAAAACATCCTTCAAAAGTTTAACCGTCTCTCACTGTAGTTGTATAGAGTAAAGATAAACCTTCATCAATAAATCAGATTCGAATATTTAAACATTAATAAACTATTAAGTCAAGGTAAATCTTATTGACTCTCTGTTGTGTTCAACAGATGCAAAAAGTAAGTCATAAAATAGGCATTAAGCCATCACTTAAAGGAAATGCTTAATGCCTGTCAAGGTATTAATGAGGAGGCTTTAAAGCCTCACTACAAAGGGCCTATTTTGAAAAAGATCGTGCAACGTTATGCAACGCCGTCTGAATCTGGTGGAGTGAATTCAAGGGCAACTCCGTTCATGCAATAGCGTTGCCCAGTGGGGCGAGGACCATCCTCGAAGACGTGCCCTAAATGCCCACCACAGCGGCTACAGTGAACTTCAACACGGGTCATAAATAGCGATCGATCCACTGAGGTAGCGATCGCCCCCTCGATCGGCGCATAAAAACTAGGCCAACCTGTGCCACTGTTGAATTTGGTGTCTGATGTAAAGAGCGGTTGACCACAACCCGCACAGACATAAGTGCCTGTCTCATAGTTTTTATCAAGCGGGCTGGTGCCTGCTCGCTCAGTCCCGTGTTTCCGTAATACATAAAACTGCTCTGGAGTCAGAACTTTCTGCCACTCTGCTTCAGTTTTGGTGATTTCAAATTGCTCGTGTTTTGAGGTTGTCATACCGCCTAAAGTCTCCGACAGAATTAATGAGAAATAGCTACGATGTACCGCTAGTAATTGAGAATAATCTATTCAGCTTGAGATTGGCTGAGTGCAACCTGAGGAGATAGCAATTGGCAGCTTAAGATACTCTGGCAATCTAGGGTGATACCTGCCGACCAATCTTTTAGGCTTGGCGATTGAAATCGCAGCGATAGAAGCAAAACCCGCCGACGCGGGGTACAGAGAATCTTGATGCATCAAGCCCACGCAGGACGGTCGGCGAGCTCAGTCAAGCCGCGAACTTCGATCGAATAGGCGCGAATTCCATTCACCAGCCACAGCACAGAATATCAGGGGGGTCAGGACTTTTGTCAGTCAACCAAGGGTGCCACAACGTACCTAGGCACAGGTTGAATTCGATTAAGCGACCGATCGCGTTTCTTGAGCCGTGCTACGCAGCTTATAAGTGTTTTCCACCAGGCTCGCAGCGAAGCTATCAAATCGTTTCACCAAATTAGCGTCGGTGAGTTGTCCCTCTTCATTAAACGCTTTCCAGGCTTGCCCGATCGCCACATGTTCAGGAATGGTCCAGGCGTGAACCCAACGCATAATGATACGCAGGTCATTGAGAGCGTTGCTATTGGATTGCCCACCTAAAACACTGATCAGCCCGGTTACTTTTCCAGAGAATTCGTTAAAACTCATCAGATCTAGGGCATTTTTTAGTACACCACTAACGCTGCCGTGATATTCAGGCGTTGCGAGAATGATGCCATCTGCTTGACGAAACGCCTGACGCAGCTTATCAACGTCAGGGTAATCGGGATAGTTGTCACTGCCGTCACAAAAGGGCAGATTGAGCGATCGCAAATCGAGCACTTCGACTTTGGCTCCCAATGCTTCAACCCGCTGTGCGGCGACTTGTAAAGCGAGTTGGCTATAGGAATCAGGTCTTAAACTTCCGGCGATACCAACAAACTTGAGCATGGGACTGAGTCCTTTGTCATTCCTAATGGGTCACTGTCGTATTCACAGTGTACCTAATACGTACTCATTATGAGTATGTCTTTGGATAGGGGATTCCCCCCTTTTAAGCTCGGTTATTCTCCCCAAAAAAACTCTCTGATTTCCCAATGAAATCAGAGAGCAGATCCTGCGCTATACCAAACCAAATCAGTAAAGATGTTTTACTTGCCCTGACTGCAACGCTTTAACCCACACTGGATGGCAGACCAGACATAAGCGGGGTTGAAGACAGTTGTGCTCTAAACACTTCCCAATCGTTGCCATCCCACGCTTGCCAACTGACAAACGAACCGGAAATGTGGGGGTTAATCTCATAGTTGATGCTATTTGCCAGGCGTTGAGTCGAGATGCCATCAAAGAGATGAATGTCGATATCAGATGAACTAAAGATATGCTCCCATACGACATAGCCCTGATCAGACACTTGAGCCCCAATATCATCAACCGTGTTGTCTGTAATTTGAACGGTGGTTCCGGTCAGGCTGTCGTGGCGATATACTTCCCAGTCGTTGCCATCCCATGCTTGCCAGACGACATAATCTCCTGCGATCTGAGCTTTTGTTTCGTTGTAAATGCTGTCTGCTAGAGCTGTGGCTTTGCCAGTTGACGCATTGTAGAGATAGATGTCTGTATCTGTAGCACTGTAGCTGTATTCGTAAACAACATTGCCATTGGAGGAGACTTGAGCATTGCGCTCGTTACGGTTGGATGTGGCGATCTCAATGGTTTCCCCAGAAATGATGTCATACAGATACAGGTCGGTGTCTGTTTCACTGTATTCAAATTCGTAAACGATGTAATTACCTGCAAGATCAGGGTTCAACTCGTTGCGTTGAGAATTGGCGATCGCAATCTCTTGTCCTGTAGCGATGTTGTATAGATAAATATCGCTATCGGTTTCACTGTATTGATATTGATAAACGATATTGTTGCCATCAATTTGAGCGTTAAACTCGCTTTTGGCACTGTCCAGAATGATGCCGCTACTGTCTGTGAGCACATCATACAATCCTAAGTTGCTGTTGGTGTCGCTATATTCAGACTCGTATACAACATCTCCCAAAGATGAGATACGAGGGTTTAATTCGTTGTCATTGCTTGAGGCGATCGTCGATATGGTATCGGTCACCGCATCGTAGTAGCGGATGTCGATGTCGGTGTCGCTGAAATCATGTTCCCAAACGACATCACCCAGTGACGACACTTGAGCCAAACCATCAAAAGTATTGTTATCAGTCAATTGAATAACGTTGAAATATGTAGTCATGGCAAATTCTCCCTGGGGGCGTGTTTAGAGTTGGGTCGTGGAAATAGTTGATTGTGAATGCCAAGAAGGAGTTGTAACCCCTGAACGTGGAATGGGGTTGTCAACCCTTCGGAGACTCCCAAAGCCTTATCACAGGAGTAGAGGAGTTACGTTTTGGGTGTTGTCTGCATCCGAGGGGTTGTATTTCTTGCTGACATTCACTTATGCAATTGGGGTGCGATCGAATACTCAATTTTGGTAGAAGGCTTCAAAATTCTTCGTTCACCGTTTATTCTGAACAGCAGGACTGTTTGTGTGGGGGTGAAATGCCCAGTTGTAAATTTGACCAATGGTCTTGGATGGGTTGGGCACTGGCGTTGGGCAGCCTGGGGGCGATCGCCAGTGAAGGTATTGAAGGGCGTCAGGCGATCGCACAATCGGTTATTGAGCCTGTTGCCATTACAGAACCGGGCTTCGCTGTCTCAGAGGTCGCTCAGGTGCCTCCTGTGCCGCAGCGGGACACTTTGCCACCTCCTCTGGAGCCACTCCCCATCCCTGAAACACCCACTCCACCCCCCGAAGACTTGCTGAACACGCCCGTGCCGAATGTGATGCCTGTGACTCCAAGCCCACCAGCGTCAGACGAGGAGAGCGTCTTTGTTGAGCGGTTTGAGATCGTGGGCAGCACCGTATTTAGCGAAGCCGACTGGGCGGCTCTCACCGCACCCTATGTCAATCGCAATTTGACCTTTGCAGAACTGTTGCAAGTGCGATCGGCGGTGACGCAGCTTTATCTCGATCGGGGTTACATCAACTCCGGGGCGTTTCTGCCCCCACAAGACCCGGTGAATGGAGTTGTCACCATTCAGGTGTTAGAAGGTGGCGTTGAGGCGATTAACGTGACAGGTACTCGTCGCCTCAACCCCAGCTATGTGCGTGATCGATTGGCGATCGCCACCACAACTCCATTCAATGTGCAGCGGTTGTTAGAGCGGTTGCAACTGCTACAGCTTGATCCCCAAATTGAAAACATTTCCGCTGAGTTAGCCAGTAGTGTCCGTCCAGGGTCGAGTGTGCTGGAGGTGCGGGTGACAGAAGCAGATCCCTTTAGTCTGCAACTCGCAACGAATAACGGGCGATCGCCCAGTGTCGGTAGCTGGCGCAGGCAAGTTCAAGCCAGTCAAGCCAACCTGTTGGGACAGGGTGATGTATTGACAGTGGGCTATGCCAACACCGAGGGCAGTAACGCGCTGGACGCCAGCTATACGATTCCCCTGAATCCCCGTAACGGGACGCTGATTCTCAACTATGGTTTAGCCGAGAGTGACGTGATTGAGGAGCCATTTAATGCCCTCGACATTCAATCGGACTCTCGCTACTACGAAGTAGGGTTTCGGCAACCCCTGATTCAAACCCCAACTGAGGAATTTGCTCTGAGCCTGACCGCCTCTCGACGTGAAAGCCAGAGCGAATTTTTGGAAGATCTGGTGGGGGAACCCGTGCCCTTTCCTGGTGTAGGGGCAGATGCCGAAGGGCGCACTCGTATTTCGGCGTTGCGGTTTACCCAGGAGTGGACACAGCAGCGGAGCCAGGAAGTGTTTGCGGTGCGATCGCAGTTTAGTTTAGGGCTAGATGCGTTTGACTCGACAGTCAATGAGGGGGCTCCCGATAGTCGTTTCTTTGCGTGGCGTGGGCAGACCCAGTGGGTGCGACTGTTGTCTCCTGATACGTTGCTCTTAGTACGGGGTGAATTGCAGCTAGCCGATGCGCCGCTGGTTTCACTGGAACAGTTTGGTCTGGGTGGACAGACCACCGTGAGGGGCTATCGCCAAGATTTTTTGTTGACAGATAATGGTGCGCTTGCCTCCGCAGAGGTGCGGTTGCCGATTTTGCGATCGCGCCCCCTGGATGGTATTTTGCATCTGATTCCGTTTATGGATTTTGGGGTCGGTTGGAACGCAGAAGGCGATAATCCTGACCCCAATGGACTGGTATCGGTTGGTTTAGGGTTGCAGTGGCGACAGAGCGATCGCCTGACCGCTCGGTTGGATTGGGGTATTCCATTAGTTTCTGTAGACACGAGGGAACGCACATGGCAAGAAAGTGGAGTTTATTTTTCCATCGTCTACACACCGTTTTAAGAAAGGCTAAAGGCAGAAGGATAAAAGATAAAAGGAGCCTTTTTCATCTTTTATCCCTCATCTCTCATCCTTTATCCCTCATCTCTCATCCTTTCCGTTTCCTCCTTCCCTTCCTTCTGACACTGGTGTTGTGTGTCAGTGCGACCCCAGTGTTGAGCCAGAGTCCGGGTGCCGCCACACTGGCGCAACAAGGGCAAGAACTGTATGAAGCAGGGCAATATTCTGCTGCGATCGCCACTCTACAGCGCGCCATTCAAGCCTACGCCACGGAAAACAATACCCTGGGTCAAGCCCTGGCACTCCGCAACCTGGCACTGGTCTATCAACAAATGGGAGATTTGGCAGCAGCCAATGAAGCGATCGCCACTAGTTTGCAGCAGGTGCAGTCTTCAACAGATGCCAATCGTTTACCGGTCTTGGCGCGAGTGTTAAATCTACAAGGAAGCCTGCAACTCCAGCAGGGGCAAACCGAGCAGGCGTTAGCCACCTGGGAACAGGCAACCGCAATTTATCAACAACTGGGGGACGAGGCGGGCGCACTTCGCAATCAGATCAATCAGGCGCAAGCCTTGCAATCGTTGGGTTTTTATCGACGGGCGATCGCCACGCTCACCCCACTCACCGAGACGCTGCAAAGTCAACCTGACTCACGCGCGAAAGTCGTCGCTCTTCGTAGCCTGGGAGAAGCTCTCCAGGGCATCGGGTCACTGGATCGGTCACAACAAGCGTTAGAGTCTGCCCTGGCGATCGCCCAACAGTTGCAACTCCCCGACGAGATTGCTGCGACTCAATTTAGCCTGGGCAATACGATTCGGGCTCAGGGTGACGCCGGCACTGCACTGGAGTTTTATCGACAGGCAGCCGCAACTACTCCTTCCCCACTGACCAAAGTTCGCGCCGAACTGAACCAACTGAGTCTGCTGATCGACACGGAGCAACCAACCCAAGCACAGCAACTCGTGCCCCAAATTGCGATTCAACTCGATCGCCTCCCCCCCAGTCAAGCATTGACCTACGCCCAAGTCAACTTTGCCCAGAGCTTGGTGAAATTGGGTATGGCATCTTCATCGACAGGAGACTCATCGCTCTCTGCTGAACAAACCCTACTCCGAGCACGGCAACAGGCTCAAACCTTATCTGACTTGCGGGCTCAATCCTTTGCACTGGGTAGCTTGGGCGAACTATACGAAAAATCAGGGCAACTCACCAGAGCCAAAACCCTGACAGAAGAAGCTCTCATTCTGGCGCAATCGGCAAATGCCTCCGATATCGCCTACCGCTGGCAGTGGCAACTGGGGCGCATCCTCAAGGCAGAAGCTGACTCACAAGCAATGCGGGAAGGCAAATACGCAGGGGCGATCGCTGCCTACAGCAGTGCGGTGGATACTTTGCAAAGCCTGCGCAACGATCTGGTCGCCATCAATCCCGAAGTTCAGCTTTCGTTTCAGGAGAGTGTGGAACCCATTCATCGGGAACTCGTGAGTTTGTTGTTAACCCCTGATGGCGATGCAACCAGCCAGGACAACCTAGAAAAGGCTCGTCAAGTCATTGAGTCATTGCAATTGGCAGAGTTGGACAACTTCTTTCGAGAAGCGTGCTTGGATGCTAAACCCGTCAACATCGACCAACTTGATGCTGAAGCAACCGTCATTTACCCCATCATTCTGGAAGATCGGTTGGAGGTCGTTGTTCGATTGCCACAACAACCGCTGCGACACTACGCCAGCCCGGTATCCAAACAGGAAATGGAGGACACCATTACCCAGATCCGGCGACATCTGGTGACTCGGACAACGCGACAATTTCTACCCCTGGCGCAACGGCTGTATGACTGGATCATTCGCCCCGTTGAAGCTGACCTCGCCAGTAGTGACACTCAAACTCTGGTGTTTGTCTTAGATGGTCCGCTGCGCAATGTGCCCATGGCGGTGTTGAACGACGGAGAGCAATATTTGTTGGAGAAATTTAGTCTGGCACTCACTCCAGGGTTACAACTGCTTGACCCCCGCCCCCTTCCAGTAGAACAGTTGCGCGTCTTAACCGCAGGTCTAACCGAATCTCGTCAGGGCTTCTCAGCATTGCCCAATGTGTTGCCAGAGTTAGAGCAAATTCAGAAGGAAGTGCCAAGTCGGGTTCTGCTGAATGAACGTTTTACCAGTACAACCTTTCAACAAGCCCTGGCTGAAACACCCGCATCGGTCGTTCATCTAGCAACTCACGGGAAATTTAGCTCAGAGTTGGAGGAAACCTTTATCCTCACCTGGGATGACCGAATTGATATCAATCAACTCAATACGGTATTGCAAACCGCAGATTTGACGCAGACGAACCCCATTGAGTTGCTGGTGTTGAGTGCTTGCCAAACCGCAGCGGGCGATCGCCAGGCAGCATTAGGGTTAGCCGGAATTGCCGTTCGCGCTGGTGCCCGTAGCACTCTGGCGACTCTGTGGCAGGTCAGCGACGAAGCAACCGCGATGTTGATGGATCAGTTTTACCAGGGGTTAAATGATGCATCGCTGACCAAAACTGAAGCACTGCGCCAGGCACAACTCAAGATATTAGAGATCCCTCAATTTCGTCGCCATCCCTACTACTGGGCACCCTATGTCATCGTGGGAAACTGGCTCTAACTGATAGCGATCGCCAAAACCACCAGGACATTGAATTTGAGTCCTGCCGAGAGAGAGGCGATTGATCGCGTTTGTCCCGTTGAGTGCCTTGTCTTAACTGAGGTGACTACGGCTATAACTAGCTATCAAAATTGAAATTGTCGTTGGTGAGTTTTTTGTAGAGCAAATCGGTTAAAGATGGTTCTGAGGTGGATGGAGCATTCGATTCCGTCAGAAATCCGTCTTCGTAAACGGCTTGTTCCCAATTTATGGCGGTTTTGACCTGAGCTAACGTTAATCCCTGAGCACTTTTGAAATTAGCTCCATCTAAATCGGCTTCCTCAAGCACGGCTCCCCACAAATCAGCTTCTACCAGAATAGCGCGATGGAAACAAGCTTGATTTAGATGTGCCATAGACAGGTTGCTGCCTCTAAAGGTTGCCTGACTCAAATCAGTCTGAGTCATGTCCGTCTTGCTCAAATTGGCCTGGGTCATATCCGCCAGATACAAACTGGCTCCTTGCAAATTTGCCCCGCGTAAACTGGCTCCCTTCAAATTAGCTCCCCGGAGGTTGGCAAATCTCAGGTCTGCGATCTTCAAATTCGCGTTGCCCAGATTCGCCCCACTCAAGTTTGCACCGTTCATATTTGCGCCGTTCAAATTGGCTCCCCGCAGGTCGGCTCCCCGCAGGTCGGCTCCCCGAAAATCAACGTTAAGCAGGTCAGCACCGCTGAGGTCAGCTTTACTCAAGTTGGCTTGAGACAAAATTGCTCCCTGAAACTGGGCTTCTCTCAAATTTGCACTACTCAAATCAACCTTGTGAAGATTAATGGAGTTGAAATCAGCACCAGAGACATCTAGCCCCTTAAGGCTCACTCCTGCTTTACAAAGATCTTCAAACGCATGATAGCGGGCATAGCTGGTTTTGATGCCATGAGCCGCATCGATCGCCCGCCATGCCTCATAGTGTTTTGTGGCAATCCGTAGAGGAGCCTCTTTGATAAACACAACAACCGCTGCCAAGATACCCATTGCCTCTGCCCGATCGAGCAGCACAGAAATCGCATCTCGGATGGAGTGAACGCGGTCGGACGAGATCCACAGATCGAGAGCAGCTAAAAAGGCAACTGCAAGCGAGACGATCAACCAGGTGGGCGACGAAATGAACCAGTCGATGACTGGATGCATCCGCCGAGCAAACCGCTCTTTCACTTGTTGAAAGAGCTTGAGAAGAAGCGTTGACTTCGTTGCCTCGTCAGAGTTGTAATTTGATTTTGAAGAAAGCGACTGTTTCTTGTTTTTTGCCATGATCCTAGGATATGGATCTCAGCCTCATTAGTCGACTATGCGCTTTTTGGAGACACCGTTTCGTCAAGTTGAATACACTTTTTAGACAATATCTTTAGACATGAGGTCTTAGATAGTGTGGGGTTAATTGCCAGTCAAGATCTGCTCATCGGCGATGTCTTGCAAGCCAACCGCTGACAAAAGTGAATTCCAACTCGAACGGGTGTTGGGATTGTTAGGTTCAGAATTATTAAGGGCTGCGAGGGCTGCCAAAGCATCTTGCCAGATACCCGCTGCTGCATAAACGGCTGGGCGTTCTTGGGTGGAGGCGGAGGCTAATTGGCGGGCTAAGTCTGAACTGATGGGAACTCGGCGGATGCTGCCCTGAACAGTCATATCAGCAGAGCGATCGTCAGCGTCACAGATGACGGTGAAGTACCAGTAGTAGGTTTTATTGACCTCTAACATGGGGGTGTCCGCTCCAGAAGGCAAGCTGATACTAGCAATCCCTGATTCGCCATTGATTTCTAACGCCGTGCTGTAAATCAGTTCATCTGTGCCGTCTTCGTAAAGGATGAATTCTGCACTATTGGCGGAGGAGGGGGGGATGTATGCAAAGAAGGTGGGACGGGCTTCTGTGGTTAAGCCAACGTTGGTCTCTGGCAGCAACGCTTTTAAACCGCGATCGCTGGTAGCACAGGCAGAGCTTCGAGAGGCTCCTGATTCGCGATTGCCAGGGGCACCAATCGAGGGGGCGTTAAATTGAATGCCCTGCGCAAGAACAACATTGGAGAAACCAATAGGAACCATTAACCCCAGGAACAGGGAAGCTGAGAAAGTGGTGAGACGAAGAAATAGCCTTGCCATCGTTATCGCTCTACAGAAATACTATGTGGACGACTGTCTAATGCGGTCAAACAAACTCAAAATTGAGTCAAGAGTTAGAAGTTGCCAGAGTTTGAAGTGTCTGGCGATCGCTGCCTAAATTTCAGTCTTAATAGTTTACTCCACAACCAAATTGGCTTAATCCGCAAATCTGAAAATCTAATCACCTCTCATTCATCTAACCAGTTTATCGAGGAGTCACGCTAATACATGACACAGTTTGAAACACAAAAAATACAAGCAAATCTGAGATTTTTCAACCTTTTCTCTAAATGCAGGAAAACTGCAATTTCAATGCACAACTTCCTTAAAAGGGCAAGATACGTAACGCTCAAAAACAGCATTTGTTTGACTGAATATGATGTGTCGTGAGTTGTTACTTATCGACGAACTGTAGTAATATTTACTACAATCCTTATTTGGCAATACACTGAGCTGCGGTTACTTAGGCTCCTCTTAGAGAAGCTCTTCATGATTCAACGGGTTAGGCTACCTAACGATGTTTGTTGTCTATCTGTAAGACTATTACGTTGACTACGACAGAGTTATGCATGAGGGTATATAAGGGTGCAGATTTAGGTTTTAAGATTTCAGGTTCAAAAGATTTTTGATTTTCTATATTCTCAAAGATCGACTCCTGCCCCATAATCAGGTCTATCCCCCGTTGACGTTGCCATGCCCCGTCGTTTTTTAGAGGCTGTCCAATCTAGAATGCCCTGGTTAAATCGGGTTAAGCCGGTACTGCTGGACATGGGTCGCCCAGTCTTATTTACCAGCTTGACGCTGACTGCTCTGCTGCTAGGGTTGCGCTATTTGGGGGCATTTCAAGGCATGGAGTTGTCTGCCTACGACCACCTGATTCGGAGTCAACCGGATGAAGGGGAGGATGAGCGGTTACTCATCGTAGGAATTACAGAAGATGACGTTCAACGTCTCCAGGAGTGGCCCATTTCTGATCGAACTCTGGCGGAACTATTAAGGGCTTTAGAAGCACAACAACCTCGCGTCATTGGCTTGGACGTCATGCGAGATATCCCAATTGGGGAGGGGCGCGAGGAGCTATTGCAGATTTTGCAGCAAAGCGATCGCGTCATCACCGTGTGTAAAGTTAGTGCGTCTGATGAGCCTGGAACCCCACCTCCGCCAGACATTCCCGCTGATCGGGTTAGCTTTGCTGATCTGGTAGTGGATCCCGGAGGCACCCTGCGCCGTGCTTTGTTGCTCGTAGCCCCTCCTCCCGCAGACAGCCCTAACTCAACCAGTCATTTTTGTAGCGATCCCAGCACTACGCTGGTTTCGTTTAGCTTGCAGGTGTCGCTACACTATCTGGCTACTCAACAGATCAAAGCTGAGCTAACTCCCGAAGGCGTTTTAAGACTTGGCTCAACTTCATTTCGTCCATTCCAACCCTCGACAGGGGCTTACCAATCGGCTGATGCAGCAGGGTTTCAACTCATGCTGGACTATCGATCGCCTGATAATGTCGCAACCCAGGTCAGCTTGAGTGATGTACTGGAGGGGCGCGTTGATCCTGCTTTGATTCGCGATCGCATTGTGTTAATCGGCTACACCACCCCTGAAGCCAAAGATGATTTCTACACCCCTTATAGTGCCGGAGAGGATGACGACCAAAAGATGGCAGGGGTTGTAGTACACGCCCAGGTGGTTAGCCAGCTTCTTAGCGCAGTGTTGGATGGGCGATCGTCGATCTGGACGTGGAGCAATCCGGCTGAGATTCTCTGGATATTTGGCTGGTCATTGGCAGGCGGTGTGTTAGCCTGGTATGCTCGCCATCCGCTCAAGTTCGGCGGCGCGATGGTGGTTGTCATTGGTGGGCTGTATGGTGTCTGCTGGCTAGTTTTCTTAAATAATGGCTGGATTCCCCTAATTCCCCCCGCAGTTGCCTTTGTCATCACAGCAGCAGGGACTGTACTGGTCGATCGCTTCAACAAGAGCACTTACGGTCAAAACGTCTATCGCCAGGTCAAAACTTTCCTCAAACTCAATATTGAGATTGATCAAGAAAAACTTGAAAAACAAGTCTCTGAGATTACTGAAACAGATTACTTTCAAGATTTACAACAGAGAGCAAAGAACTTAAGAGGGCAACGAAATGATATGTTGAGTGCCGAAGAGCTATCTCAACCTCAAGTCAGTGAAACCTCCAGTTCAGAACCTAAAGATGCCTTAGAATCGGACGATGACGATGATATGGGCTATCTTAAAAACCTGCAACAAAAGGCTCAATTGCTAAGGGATAAACGAGACACTGTAGCGGTTGATGAATCAACATCGCCAGAGCAAACTGAAACATCTGATACAGAATTCAACGTGTCAGCCGATGATGACTATGAAATAGGATACTTACAGCAGTTACAGCAGGAAGCCAAACGATTGCGAGATCAGGGCGATCGCTCGAATGATTAAACTGCTTTATATCATCAGATGGCACAACAGAATTAGGAATGATTAGTATTACAAGCAGACAGGGGTCGGATACATGACCAAGATTATTTCTATACACTCGTTTCGCGGTGGCACAGGTAAGTCTAACCTGACTGCCAACCTGTCTGCGGTTGTGGCTGCTCAAGGTCATCGTGTTGGCATTATCGACACTGACATCCAATCTCCTGGGATCCATGTCATTTTTGGGCTGGATGAGGGCACCATGGCGCGATCGCTCAACGATTATCTATGGGGACGTTGCACGATCGGGGAAGCCGCTTATGATGTTACCCCAGATGCTGTGTCTAAAGGGGGCGGCACAATTCACCTGATCCCCTCCAGCATCAAAGCAGGCGAAATCGCTCGAATTTTGAACGAGGGCTATAGCGTCACCATGCTCAATGATGGGGTGCGCCACCTCTGTCAGGGGTTAAACCTGGACTATCTCTTCATTGACACCCATCCGGGTCTAAACAAAGAGACTCTGTTATCCATCGCGATCTCTGACAACCTCATCATCATCTTGCGACCCGATCGCCAGGACTTTCAGGGTACGGCGGTGACGCTCCAAGTCGCTCGCAAGCTTGACACAGCCAAGATCTCCCTGGTCATCAACAAAGTGCTACCCAGCCACGATTTCAAATCCATTGAGGAGCAAATCGAGCAAAAGTTTCGCGCCCCTGTCATCGGCATCTTTCCGCTTAACGAGGAGATGGTGCAGCTATCGAGCGGCGGCATTTTTTGCCTGGAATATAGCAACCACAGCTATACCCATGAGGTTCAAAAAGTGGCACAGCAAGTTTTGAAGTAAAAGAACGTCAATTTGGCTCAAAAGCCGATTGGGCGTAGAGGGTAGGATGCAGGAAGTGAGGAGCGGTGCTGTGGCTCAACCAGCGTCTAATATCACCAGTGGACGCTGAACCCCTTACAAATATCCATGCTCTGCTAAAAAAGCAGGGGTGAGTTGCTCAGCAGGGGCGATCGCTTGCTCTAGCTCAGCCACAGCGCGGGAGTGAGCAGGAGCCAACCGCAAAAACTTCTCAACATACTTACCCAACACATCCCCTTCTAAATTGACTGGGTCACCCGGTTTGAGGTATTGCAAGTTAGTCTCAGCGTAGGTCAGGGGAATCACCGCCACTTTAAACCAGTCTCCACTGGGGCTACACTCTGCCACCGTGAGGCTCACTCCATTCACCGCAATACTGCCTTTGGAGACAATATAGCGAGACACCCTGGCATCTGGAACGGTAAAGCTAATCTCCCAGGCAGTCGCACTAGGCACGGCCGCTTCGAGGTAACCCACTCCATCTACATGACCTGTAACAAAATGCCCTCCCAGTTTGCTGCCCACACGCAGGGAAGCCTCCAGGTTGACGGAGGCGGTGCCCTGCAACTGGTCTAAGGTAGTGCGGCGTAGGGTTTCGGGGGAAGCAGAGGCGATAAACCCAGCCGAAAGAATTTGCGTCACCGTCAAGCAGATTCCGTCTACTGAAATACTGTCGCCGATCGCCAAATCGTCTTGTAATGGAGTGAGGGACATTGCCCCCCAGGTAATCTGGAGTTCCTCTTGTCCCACCCGTTCAATAGTTCCGATCGATTGAATCAGTCCTGTAAACACAGCTTTCTAGAAAATCTGTCACACTAAGGAGGTAAATCCTAATCTACCCTGAAATCCAGGCTAGCTCTTGTAATTTCCCTATAAGGGGGCGTTGAATATATCTATAGCTGTTGCCAAAAAACCTGGAAAACTGGAGTTCAACGGGTGGCAGTTTTTTCCCTGATTCAGGGTTTTATACCTGCGCCCCACCTTAACCAGGAGGGCTGTTGCTATAAAATACACTAAGAACAAATGTACGGGTCTATGATGTCTAGTTTTGATGAGACTTCTTAGTCAAACTTTCAGGATTAGACTATGGATTAGAGGCAAGATCAGGGCATACTGGAGTTCAATAAAACTTTTGAAACATTAACCCTTTTAAGGCGTTCAGTGGCTAACTTAGATCTTGTCATATTTGCTCAGTCTTTAGTGAGTTTAGGCTCTCTTGGGGGTAGCTTTTTGACAGAACATGACTGTAAACACACCCCCCGGGTTGTAGAGCTGTTGGTGACAGTGGCTCGCAGTCAGTCTTGGTTTGGTTTAAGTCCATTTTTTCTCCAACTGACCGTCTTCGCTTAATGGATTCTAGAGGCTAAGTCAATGATCGAAATGAAAGTCGCTGGAATTGCCTTAGATGCTGCCACCCGTAGTCCAATCGTGTTGTTGCGAGATGCGGGGGATCGTCGCCAATTGCCAATTTATATTGGTCAAGATCAGGCAAGGGCAATTATTGGTGCTTTAGAGAATCAAACTCCACCGCGACCCTTAACTCACGACCTGATCGTCAATATCCTGGAAGATTGGGATATGACCCTGGAGCGGGTTGTGATTCACTCCCTGCAAGACAACACTTTCTATGCTGTTTTAACTGTTCGCCAGGGCGAAACTAAGAAGGAAATTGACGCTCGCCCCAGTGATGCGATCGCCATTGCCCTTCGGACTAAAAGCTCGATCTGGGTGGTCGAGGAAGTGGTAGCTGATGCGTCCATTCCTGTCGATCGCGAAGCAGATGAAGCCGAGCGTCAAGCTTTCCGAGATTTTCTGGCAAATCTGCGCCCTGAAGACTTTAGCCAACGGGGACAGTCTAAGAGCGGCGAAAGTTAAGCGATCGCACCAGAGTCATTTCTTCAGATCCCCGGCTTCTTTGAGAGGTCGGGGATCTATCTACTTTTAGAGCACTCCTCAGACATGAAGTATCGTCGGTTTGGCAAAACGGAATTGTCTCTATCGGTGTTCTCGCTGGGAACGATGCGATTTTTGGCATCCCAGGAGAATGCAATTCAAACCCTACAGGGGGCGATCGCATTAGGGATCAACCATATTGAGACTGCCAAAGGCTACGGCAATAGTGAACGATATGTGGGTGCAGCCCTGAAATCTGGATTAAGCCTCGATCGCGATCGCCTTACGATCACCACCAAAATTCCTCCCACCCCTGACGCAGAGAGTATGGCGCGTCAGATTGACGAGTCTCTGGCGCGGTTGGGAGTGGAATCGATTGACTGTCTCGCGATTCACGGGCTAAACACCTGGGAGCACCTGAGTTGGATCGAGTCTCCGCAGGGTTGTATGAAGGCGTTACACCAGGCGATCGCTGATGCTCGGGTGCGTCACATCGGATTTTCAACCCATGCACCTTTAGAGGTCATCGTACGGGCGATCGCCACTGACCAGTTTGAGTTTGTCAATCTGCACTACAACTATTTCTTTCAGCGCAATGCCCCAGCAGTTGAACTGGCTCACCAAAAGGACATGGGGGTGTTTATCATTTCGCCTGCGGATAAAGGAGGGATGCTCTTTACCCCACCCCCAAGGCTCATTGACCTGTGCCAACCGTTTTCGCCCCTGGCGTTAAACTATCGATTTTTGCTGAGCGATCGCCGTATCACGACCTTAAGTCTGGGAGCCGCAAATCCAGACGAGTTAGCGGTGCCACTCGAGGTGAGCGATCGCGATCAGCCATTGACCGCAGCCGAACTTGAGGCACTGAACCGCCTGCAAGCCCACCAGATGGATGCTTTAGGGAGCGATCGCTGTAGTCAGTGCTATGCCTGTTTACCCTGCCCAGAAAGCATCCACATTCCTGAAATCTTAAGACTGCGAAATCTAGCTGTCGCCTATGATATGACCACCTATGGTCAGTATCGCTATGGCATGTTTGAGAATGCAGGGCACTGGTTTCCCGGACGCAGGGGCGATCGCTGTACCGACTGTGGGGATTGTTTGCCTCGCTGCCCCGAAAAGCTGGATATTCCCTCGCTGTTGCGCGACGCTCATGGGCGATTAGCAGGTTCGCCGCGACGACGACTCTGGGCAGATTAGCCAGTGATTAAGAACAGCTACAGTGGTTAAAATCAAAAGACTTTTCGTGGTTCTTGCCAATCAACGCCCCACTTACGGCATACTCCCTAGAATAGATTTTTTGTTTTGGCTACCCCTCCCCTGGAGGGGGATGCTACCCTAAAAATCATCGCATCAAAGCACATTACTTACCAGAGGTGGTTAGCGTGGTTGCTACTCCCGAAAAGCTTCAACAGCAAGATTCTAGTCAGGGTTCTCCAAGCGAGCGGGTCGCTGTCCTATTGATGGGATACGGAGAAGTCGAGAGCTATGAGGACTTTGCAAATTACAACGAACAAGCTCTCAATTTATTAACAGCGAAGTTTGCCCCTGTTCCAACCTGGATTTATCCACCGCTAGCGAAATTGTTAGCAGTGTTTGATCTGCACGAATGGAGCCACCAGCACAACCACTTCATTTCACCCCACAATGCCATCTTTGAGCAGCAACGCGCCGGAATCGAGCAACATCTGCAAGCTCAGTGGGGCGATCGCGTTCAGGTGTTCAAAGCGTTCAACTTCTGTGCCCCCTTTCTACCGGAGCAGGTACTAACCGAGATCAAAGCTCAGGGGTTCAGCAAAATTCTTAGGCTCTATAGCTGTTTCGGGGAGATCGGTAATAGGATCTCCAAGAGTGTGGAGAGTAGGGCTTTACCTCGCTTGCGAGCATTGTGAACCACCTCGAAGAAC